>JASJAL010000051.1 GCA_030067055.1 Kiloniellales bacterium
CATCTTTCCGAGGATTTGCGCCGGCGGGCGCGACGCCTATTCGCCCGGTCGGCTTGCACCGCAGCCTGCAGGAGGGCGAGCGGCACCGTCGGGGCCAAAGCCTCGAAGAGGTCCTCGCCGTCCTGCAGCGTCG
This sequence comes from Kiloniellales bacterium, assembly GCA_030067055.1. Next base: position 134 of record JASJAL010000051.1, read on the forward strand.
CATAGGGAAAGATCCCCCTGGGGCCGAAGCCGATGTGCCAATGCCAGCCCGGCAGGACCCGTTCGATCAGCCCCAGGCAACTGTCGACCGAGGCGGTGTAGTCCGGCACCGGATCGGGCGGATCCGGTCGCTCCAGCCGTGCCGCGATCAGCCGGTCCAGATCGGCATCGGCCCCAGTCGCCTCGGAGATGCGGCGCAGAAGGTCTTCGATCTCGGTCGTCATGGCGCTGCCAAGGATCGTCCCGCGCCAGGTTCATGGCAAGCCCGAGAAGACCGTCCAGCTGTGCCTCTGGAACAATACCGCCGTCCCGGCTCTATTCGGCCGCGGCGAAGCTGCCTATGCTGCCGTCTCTATGACCTCGGCTGTCCGAATCGTCATCCTGTCTGGCCTCTCCTGCCCGGGGACCGCACGGCAGGAACCAGGCCGAGACCAGAGCAAGGGCCGAACAGGCGACGGGAGCGAGGCGCCATGAAGATCACCGAGGTCAAGACCTTCGTCGTCGGCAACCCGCCGCCCCACTTCGGCGGCCGCTACTTCGTCTTCGTCAAGCTAACCACGGACTGCGGCACCGAGGGGATCGGCGAGGTCTATGCCGCGACCTTCGGTCCGCACACCCTGGCGCGCATGATCGAGGACGTCTGCGAGCGCCACGTCATCGGTGCCGATCCCTTCAAGATCGAACGGCTCTGGCGCGCGGTCTACGGCCGCGGCTACAGCCTGCGGCCCGATCTCTCCCTGGTGGGGGTCCTGAGCGGTATCGAGCTGGCCTGCTGGGACATCGTGGGCAAGGCCCTGGACAAGCCGGTCTACGAGCTCCTCGGCGGCCGGGTCCACGAGCGGCTACGCAGCTACAGCTACATCTATCCGGAGCCCGGCGAGGACGACAGCGTCTACAGCGATCCCGACTTGGCCGCCGAGCGGGCAGCGGCCTACGTCGCCCAGGGCTTCACCGCGGTGAAGTTCGATCCGGCCGGCCCCTACACGGTCTACGACGGCCGCCAGCCGGACCTGGAGGCCTTGGAGCGCTCGGAGCTCTTCGTCAGGAAGCTGCGCGAGGCGGTCGGGAGCGGCGCCGATCTGCTGTTCGGCACCCACGGCCAGTTCACGGTCAGCGGCGCACTCCGCCTGGCGCGCCGGCTCGAGCCCTACGAGCCGCTCTGGTTCGAGGAGCCGACCCCGCCCGAGATGCCGGAGGAGATGGCCAAGGTCGCCGCCGGGACGTCGATCCCCATCGCCACCGGCGAGCGCCTGGCCACCAAGTACGAGTTCGCCCGGGTGCTGAACTGCGGTGCCGCCTCGATCCTGCAGATGAACCTGGGTCGGGTCGGCGGCCTGCTCGAGGCCAAGAAGATCGCCGGCATGGCGGAGACCCACTACGCCCAGATCGCGCCCCACCTTTACTGCGGCCCCGTGGTCGGCGCCGCCAACATCCAGATCAGCGCCTGCACGCCTAACTTCCTGATTTTGGAGAGTATTCAGACCTGGGGCGGCTTCCATGCCGAACTCCTCATGTCCCCGATCCGCTGGGAAGACGGCTACGTCGTTCCGCCCGAAACGCCCGGACTGGGAGTCGAGCTGAACGAAGCGGTCGCCGCCAAGCATCCCTACAAGGGCAACGCCTTGCACCTGGAGATGTCGGAAGACCCCCTTTAGGCCGGCGATGTGGAGCTAACGCCCCGCCGCATCCGACCTTGGCCTTTTCCCGGGCTTGCCATATTGCGACGATTGACAATGATCAGTTTTGTGAGAAGCCAATCATGGCAATCTCCTAGATAATGCGACATAGTTCTGTTGCTTAGTTTGGTCTCCGACGGGTGACGCAAGAACTCGGTGCGCGGGGGCAGTTCAAGAATCGGCGGGAGGATATTCATGAATCGCAGGGCACCCCTTTCCTTAGTCTACGTGTTGGCTTGCGCCATCGCCTTGACCGCCTGCGGGCGGCAACTGCAAGAGGCCGAGAAGATCGAGCCGGCAACCGATGAGCATGGTGAAGCGCTCTATAAGGGCTATCTCGACCAGTCGAGACTGGAGTATTCAGAAGGCGACTATCGGGATTCCGACTATTTCGCCGATCGGGCTATCCTGGCCGGGGGCAACGAGAAGTTCGATCCCCAGCCGATCGAAGCCCGTGAGCTGCCCGCGGATATGCTCAACGAGATGGCGGCCGCCCGCGGTGAGTACATCACCGCGGTCTATCGGGGTTCCGTCCAGAAGCTTCCCGTGACCTCCGCAGAAGCCCAGGTTCGCTTCGACTGCTGGATGCAGGAACAGGAGGAGAACTTTCAGCCGGAGGACATCGCCGCCTGCCGCGAGGGTTTCGAGCAGGCGATGTACAAGATCAACGCATCGCTGACCGACACGGGTCGGGCCGTGAGCGAAGACCGGCTGATCTTCGACGTGTTCTTCGATTTTGACAGCGACGCACTGAGCGCCACCGCCAAGGAGCATCTCGCGGCCATCGCGGCGGTCGCCCGCACCTACGAGAATCCCGTGGTCACTGTCCTTGGGAACGCGGATCAGGTCGGGACTACGGACTACAACGTCGACCTGTCCAGCCGCCGGGCGAACGTAGTCGCCGAGCAACTCGAGGCCAACGGCGTGAAGCCGAATGCGGTCATTGCCAGAGGCGACCAGGCTCCGACCGTGGACAACCCGCAACGCCGGCCGGAGGCAATGAACCGCCGCGCGCTGATCGTGATCCGCGAGGCGACGGCGAACTAGGCCGCCCACCGTCAAGGGCACGATAGAAACCCGGGCGTTCCGGGGGGGCTGTCCCGATGGGCGTCAGCCCCCCAGACGTTCGAGTTCTCTTGTGGGCCGCGGCCGCACGACGTCGCGGTGGGGTGGCGGCTTGGCGCTCTCGGCCCTATTTCGGACGAGAGCGCATGGAACTGAGGCCGATCTCAGAGTAGTGTGCCAGCGACCGCAGTCGACGAAATCGACACACCTGGGACGGGAGCCGCGGATGCTTGGGAGGAAATGCTGGCGTGGCCCGGCTTGGGCCTTGACCCTCGGCTTATCCGCGCTCTTGCTCGCCTGCGAGGAACAGAACACCTACGTCGCCCCGCCCGCGCCCAAGGTCACGGTCGCGCGGCCCCTGGTCCAGGACGTCACGGAATATCTCGAGTTCACCGGGACGACGGTTGCCTACGCCCGGGTCGAGGTCCCGGCGCGCGTCCCAGGCGTTCTGCAGAGCATGCATTTCGAGCCCGGAACGCCGGTCAACGAGGGCGACCTGCTGTTCACCATCGATCCGGTGGAGTACGAGGCCCAGGTTCAGGCCGCCGAGGCCGAGCTCGCGCAGGCGAAGGCGCGCAAGACCGAGACGGCCAAGACGCTGGCGCGGGCGGAGTCCCTGATCAAGCGGGGGAATATCGCCCAGGCGAGGGTAGACGAGGCCCAGGCCAATTTTCTGTCGGCAGAGGCCGAAATCCTGGTCCGCGAGGCGAACCTGACGCAGGCCCGGATCAACCTCGGTTACACCCAGGTCAAGGCGCCGATCTCCGGACGGGTCGGCCGAAACCTGGTCGATATAGGCAACCTCGTCGGCGAGGGCGAAGCGACCATCCTGACGGACATCACGACCTTCGATCCGATGTACGTCTACTTCGAAGTCAATGAGCGCGATCTCCTGCGCTACATTTCGAAGAACCGCGAGGAGTCACAGGGCGAGAGCCAAGTAGCGGAAACTGTGGAAGAAGGCCGGGCGGGCCGGCGGCAACCGGTACCGCTCGAGATCGGCCTGGCAAGCGAAGAAGGATACCCGCATTCCGGGCTCACCGATTTCGCCGAATCCGAGGTCGATTCTAACACCGGGACGATCCGCGTGCGAGGGATCGTCAAGAACCCGGGAAGGCAACCGGCCTTCGTACCGGGCCTCTTCGTTCGGATTCGTCTCCCCTTCGAAACGCGTCCGGATATGCCGCTGGTCACCGAGCGCGCCGTCGGCTTCGACCAGAGCGGACAGTATGTCCTCCTGGTGAACTCGGACAACATTGTGGAGAAGCGCAACGTCGCGCTTGGACCGATCGTCGACGGCTTGCGCGTCATCACCGACGGCATCGAAGTCAGCGACATGGTCGTGGTCAATGGGCTTCAGCGGGCGCGCGAAGGTGCCGAGGTGGAGCCCACAGAGACGGAGATGTCGACCCTCTCGGCCTCGGCGATCAAGGACCGCCTGAAAGCCGCGGACGGCGGGAAACCGGAAAATACCGAACCGGAGAGCGCGAAGTCAGAGGACGAGGGTGCCGGTCTCGAAAGCAATGCCCCCTCAAGCACCGCCCAGGAAAGCGAAGCCGAAAGCAAGACGGAACCGGAATCGACCGCCGGAGCCGCCGCCGCCGAGACCAGTTCGGACGCGGCAGCCGCGGAACCGGCGAAAGACTGACCTGACGGGCGGCCAATCATGTTCTCCAAGTTCTTCATCGAGCGGCCGATCTTCTCGAGCGTCATCTCGATCGTCATCGTCATTGCCGGTTTGGTGACCCTGGGTGCCCTGCCGATCTCGCAGTATCCGGAGATCACGCCGCCAACGGTCGAGGTCAAGGCCGTCTACCCCGGCGCCAGCGCCAGCGTCATCGCCGAGACGGTCGCGGCGCCGATCGAGCAGGAAGTGAATGGTGTCGAGGGCATGATCTACATGTCCTCGACCAGCGCGAGCGACGGCACCTATACCCTGACCGTGACCTTCGAGGTGGGCAGCGACCTCGATCTGGCGCAGATCCTCACCCAGAATCGTGTCGCGCTGGCGGAGCCCAAGCTGCCCGAGGAAGTCAAGCGCGAGGGAATCAATACCAAGAAGAAGTCGACCAACATCGTCCAGATGGTGTCGCTGATCTCGCCCGATGGCCGCTACGACGACCTTTTCCTCAGCAACTACGCAACGCTCCAGCTACGCGACACCTTGAGCCGGATCGATGGCGTCGGGGAGGTCTTGGTCTTCCCGTCGAGCGACTACAGCATGCGGATCTGGCTCGATCCGCAACAGCTGCGATCCAGAGGGATCACCACCAAGGACGTCTTCGACGCCGTCCGCGAGCAAAACGTCCAGGTCGCCGCCGGCCAGATCGGGCAGCCGCCCGCCCCGGAATCCCAGAGCTTTCAGCTATCGATCAACGTCCTGGGCCGCCTGAGCGAGATCGGGCAATTCGAGGAGATCATCGTCAAGACCTCGGAGGACGGCCGCATCGTCCGCTTGAGGGATGTCGCGCGGGTCGAGCTCGGCGGCAAGGACTACAACTTGACCTCCCGCTTGAGCGGTTCCCCTTCTTCGAGCGTGGTGATTTATCAGCTGCCCGGTGCAAACGCGCTCGATATGGCGGTCGCCGTGCGGGAAGCGATGGAAGACCTCTCTGCCCTCTTCCCGGAAGGCATGGAATATAAGATTGCCTATGACACGACGCTCTTCGTCGAAGCCTCGATCGACGAGGTCTACATCACCTTGTTCCAGGCGGCCGGGCTAGTCTTCCTTGTCCTGTTCATCTTCCTTCAGGATTGGCGCGCCACCCTGGTTCCAGCCGTCTCGATCCCGGTCTCCCTGATCGGCACCTTCGCCGTTCTGGGCGCCATGGGATTCTCCCTCAACATGCTCACGCTCTTCGGCCTGGTCCTGGCCATCGGGGTCGTGGTCGACGACGCCATCGTCATCGTCGAAGCGACCTATGTTCAGATGGCAAAGGGGATGAGCTCACGGGAGGCCGCGATCAAGGCCATGTCCGAGGTCTCGGGCGCGGTCGTGGCCACGACTCTGGTTCTCCTGGCGGTCTTCGTGCCCGCCGCCTTCCTGCCCGGCATCACCGGCGAAATGTACCGGCAGTTCGCGCTGACGATCGCCGTCGCGACCGTGTTCAGCACGATCAATGCGCTGACCATGAGCCCCGCGCTTTCGGCCCTTCTGTTGCGCCCGCAGAAGGAGAAGAAGAATGCCTTCTTCCGCTGGTTCGACGCCGGATTCGAGAAGGCCGGCTCCGGATACGGCGCACTCACCCGGGCACTGCTCCGCCGTTCGGCACTGGTGATGCTGCTGTTCCTCGCGCTGCTGGGCCTGACCGGCTGGCAGTTCGGCCGCGTGCCCACCGGCTTCCTGCCGGAAGAAGACCAGGGCTACGTCATCGCCAGCATCCAGCTCCCCGACGGTGCATCCTTGGGACGGACGCAGCAGGTGCTCAATCAGGTCGACGAGATGCTGAAGGCGACGCCCGGCGTGAAGGATTGGGTCTCGCTCGGCGGGTTTTCCGTGATCGACGGTACCAATGCGTCCAACGCCGCGACCGTCTGGATCATCATGGACTCCTGGGACGAGCGCACGGACCCCTCGCTGAGCCAGAGGGCGATCCTCGGAAACCTGCAAGCCCAGCTTGCCGGTATCCAGGAGGCGATCGCCTTCGCCTTCCCGCCACCGGCCATCAGCGGTCTCGGGGTGGCCGGCGGCTTCCAATTCCAGCTCCAGGACCGCGGCGCCGTGGGTCTGATCGAACTCGGAAAGGCGGCACGGGAGATCATCGCCGACGGCGAAGCGCAATCGGGGCTTGCCAACCTCAACACGACCTTCCGCGCCGATGTCCCGCAGCTCTTCGCCGAAGTGGACCGGACCAAGGCGAAAAGGCTGGGGATCTCCCTGAACGAGGTCTTCGGTACGCTCCAGGCCTATCTCGGTTCCGCCTATGTTAACGACTTCAACCAGTTCGGCCGCACCTGGCAGGTCAAGATCCAGGCGGACCACGCCTTTCGACTGAGACCGGAAGACATCCGGCAGCTGGAGGTTCGGAACCGGGCCGGGCAGATGGTCCCTATCGGCACCCTCGTCTACGTCGACTACGTGACCGGCCCGCAGACGATCCTCCGCTACAACCTCTACCCCGCAGCCTCGATCACCGGTCAAGCCGCACCCGGGTTCAGCTCCGGCCAGGCCCTGAACCTGATGGAAGACATGGCCCGCACAAAACTGCCGACCTCGATGGGTTTCGAGTGGACCGGCGTCTCCTTCCAAGAACGCCAGGTCGGCAACGAAGCCATCGTCATCTTCGCCTTGGCCATCATCCTGGTTTTCCTCGTGCTGGCGGCTCAATACGAAAGCTGGACCAGCCCGGCGGCGGTGATCCTCGTCGTTCCCTTGGCCGTGCTCGGCACGATCGCCGCCCTGATCGCCCGCGAATTCGACAACAATATCTACACCCAGGTCGGCATCGTCCTGCTGATCGGCCTGGCCAGCAAGAACGCCATCCTGATCGTCGAGTTCGCCAAGGCCGAGCGCGAGGCCGGCAAGAGCATCTTCGATGCCGCTGCCGAGGCCGCCAGGCTTCGCTTCCGGCCGATCTTGATGACCGCGATTTCCTCCATCGCCGGTTTCATGCCGCTGGTGGTGGCCGCCGGCGCCGGTGCGGCCAGCCGCCAGGCCGTGGGCACGGCAGTGGTCGGCGGCATGGCGGCGGCGACCGTCATGTCCCTGCTGTTCACGCCGGTCTTCTACCTGGTGATGCAACGGCTGAGCGAGTTCCGGAAGCCAGGCGCGGCGAAGAGCGAAGCCACGACGCCCGCCGAGTGACGCCCCGGCAAGGAAAACCGCCTTGGTGCACGACGTAGGATTGATCGGCCTGGGCGCCATGGGCGCGACGATGCTGGACTCCCTGGCTGCGCACCCGCGCTTCCGGGCCGTTCTCGCCTGGGACCCCCAGGGGGAAGCCTGCAAGCAGGCCAAGGCCGGACACCCCGACCTCGAGATCGCGGACAGCGCGGAGGCCCTGATCGAGGACCCCCGGATTTCAATTGTCTACATCGCCAGCCCGCCGGCGAGCCACGCCGCCTACCTGCGAGCCGCCGCCGCAGCCGGCAAGAAGGTCTACTGCGAGAAGCCGCTGGGCGTCGACATCGCAGAGAGCGAAGTGGCGGTCGCGGCCGTCGAGGCGGCCGGCCTGGCCAACGCGATCAACTTCAACCACGGCAACGCCCTGGCCAGCACCCGGGTCGAGGCGGCCTTGCGGTCGAGCGAGGCCGGTGCCGTGGCCAAGGTCGACATCTTCATCCACGTGGTCGCCTGGCCGCGGCCCTTCCAGAGCCACGCGGCCTGGCTGGCCGGCCGCGCCCAGGGCGGCTTCACCCGCGAGATGATCTCGCACTGGCTCTACCTGACCCGCCGGCTGCTCGGCGAAGGCCGGATCCTCTGGACCGCGCCATGCTTCCCCGCCGAGCCGGACCTCGCCGAGACGCGGCTGCTTGCGGAGCTCGATTTCGGGGGTGTCCCGGTGGCTATCAACGCCGCCTGCGGCGGCGCCGGGCCGATCGGAACGGAGTACACCCTCTGGGGCGCCAGGCGCAGCTTCCGCCTGCACAGCGGTGGCGGCCTTCTGACCAGTGACGGCGGACCCTGGCTCGAAACCCTGGCGGAGATCGAGGACATCGGCGCGGAAGACAAGCGGCGCAATCTCGAAGCCGCGGCGCTGCGTTTCGATGGCGCGGCCTCGCCGTTGCCGGAGCTCAAGGATGGTCTGGCCGTCCAGCGCCTGATCGAAGCCTTGCTCGACGAGAAGATGGCTCCGGTCGGAAATCGCTAAACACCGCGAAGCGAAACGGGCGGCGGCTCGAAGGCCACCGCCCGAAACGCTGCGCGAAAACCCCCGCAGGGACCCGGTTCAACTGACCTGGGGAGCGGGAATCGGCTGCGACTGGCGCTGGGCCTCCTTGTTGGCGGCAAAAAGCGCCATGCCGAGGATCAGCACCGCAACGCCGGTGATCGAAACCCCGACCAGGGTGCCGTCCAAGGCGACACCCTCGAGCGGGGTCTCGGCGGGCTGGCCGGAGGCGGCCAAGAAATGGGTTGCCGCCATGCCCGCGTAGTGCATCAGCGTGATCGCCAGGCCCATGATCAGGGCCGCCACACCGCGGTTGTTGCTGCGCTCCCGCCGGCGGGCCTCCAGGGTGTAGGACATCTGCCAGAGCGCGTAGCTGGCCAGGATCACGGCGGCGAGGATCGAAACCGAGAACCAGACCGGGTCGTAGCGGATGATCGCGTACATCCGCATCGCCGCCATACCGCTGTAGTGCATCAACCCGATTCCGGCGCCCAGGATCGTGCCGGCGACCAGAAGGAGCCCGATGCTCTTCGAGCGCTTGCTGACGAAGTAGAAGGCGAAGCCGCTGGCCAGCATGGCGAAGACGGCGGAAAAGACGGTCAGGAACGGATCGTAGTGGATGTCGCCATTGGCGTTGCCGCACAACCAGGCTGGCATTTCCAACGCCATCATGCCGGAGAAGTGCATGGACCAGATGCCGGCACCCATGGCTGCGCCACCGGTCACCAGCCAACGCAGGCGGACAGCCGACGTGGGTGCCGCAACGACGCGCTCGACGATGTAGAAGGACACGAAGGCCGCGAAGGCGGCGATGGCGTAGGACACCAGCACCAGCCAGAAAGTGTAGCTTTGCTCCACGTCGTAGAACTGGGCGTGCTGCTCCGTGAGGAAAAACTCCGAGAACATGTCACAGATCCCCCGATTCAATCTCGACAAATGGGGACCCGGGTCCTGCCGCGGGCCCGGCCCCACCGGTGCCGCAGCTCCCGGTTTGGCCCGGAGATGACCGCTCTGCGCACTCGCGTCCGGGTCGTGGTCGGACGCGAAGGCCGGCGGACAAACCCCACCGCTTCGGGAGCCCAGCCCGAGAACGCTGCGCCCCGACCCTTAAGCAAGTGTTAAGCTGATAGTGATGATCAGTAAATGCCAGATATATATAAGTATTATCGCAGGGTATACAGGATTTTACCTAATTTATTACTGAAAAATTCAGCATCCGGGAAGAAAACAACCCTGCACCGGCACCGCCGGGCGTTGATCCCCAAGGTCCAGCGGAGGGCGGGAATGGCCGGCTTCCCAGCGAAGGACAGAGGAAATCGCCGTCAGTCGCTGCGATATCTTTCCCGCCAGAATTGCGGGGTCTAAAGGCCGTTTGAGCCGCGCAGGTGGGAAAGAGGCAACTTCCCCTTCCCCTCCCCCACTTGGGGTCCGGCGCTACTCGGCCGCCGCCCGACCGGCGCCGAGGCCATCGGCAGGCGCCTTGTGGAAACTGCCGTCCTTCATGATCGCCAGCAGCCGGTCGGCATCCTGCAGGATCTTAATGTCCTTGGAGGGGTCGCCGTCGACCAGGATCAGGTCGGCCAGATAGCCTTCCTTGACCAGGCCGATCGCCTCGCCGAAGAGCTCCCCGCTGTATTGCGTCGCGGCGCGGATCGCCTCCAGGGGCGTGAAGTCGAGCAGGTTGACGAAATGCTCCATGTCGCGGGCGTTCGTCCCGATGGGGTTCCAGGCAAAGCCGTAGTCGCCGCCCGGCAGGACCCGGACGCCGCGCCGCTTCAGCTCGTTCATGGCCCCGGTGGCGGCCTCCAGCTCGGCGGCGAAGAACTGCGCCACCGGATGGTCGGCGTCGATACCGTAGTCCCGGCCCTCGCCGATCGAGGTGACGTAGGCCATGCCCGCGGTGGGCGCGACGAAGATCTCGTCCTTCTTGGCCTCCATCATGTCGATGGCCTCTTCGTCGGAGAGCGTGCAGTGATAGAGCACGTTGGCTCCCTGGCGGACCGACATTTTGACGCTCTCGGCCGAGCGGGTGTGCACCGCGACGTTCAGGCCGCGGCTGCGCCCGACCTCGCAGACGGCCGCGACCTCGTCCTCGTTCATCACCGTCTCGTGCGCCCGGGCGCAGGGGATGAACTCGTCGCCGGAGGGGTTCATCTTCAGGGTGTCGACGCCTTCGCGGACCATCACGCGGGCCATCTTGCGGAACTCGTCCGCGCCGTCGCAGGTGATCGCAAAGGTCTCGCGGTGCATGTGCCAACGGCGCACGTCACCCAGGCCGCTGGTCGGGGTCAGCTCGGGGCTGGCGGCACGCATGCGCGGCCCAGGAATGTCGCCGGCGTCGATCGCGTTGCGGATCACCACGTCGAGCCGCGGCTTGGCGGCAGCCGCCGAGAAGATCGCCGTGAAGCCTTGGTCCAGCATCTTCTTGGCGTACTTCATGGTCATCAGGGTGTGCTCTTCCGGCGGAATGTCGCCCAAGCTCTCCAGGTCGGGCGTGTCACAGAAGCTGATATGAGCGTGCGGCTCGATCAGACCCGGCATCAAGGTGGCACCGCCGCCGTCGACGGTCTCCGCGTTGTCGCCGTCCAGGGCCTCGCCGGCCCTGCCAACCTTGATGATGCGGTTGCCCCGAAGCAGGACGCTGCCCTCGAAGGGCTCCGCGCCGCTGCCATCGATGATGCGCACGTTGGTGAACTGCAGTTCTGCCATGGCTTACTCTCCAGTGTCCCGGTACCGGCCGAGGTTTCAGATCAACTAAACTTCTAGCCCAGGTGCAGGTATTGCGGCGCAGCAATCAATGGTGCGTCGCAGCAACATTACTGCGCAAATGACCTCGCTTATGATGCTAAATGTCCTGCTTTACCCTGTAAACGCTCATAATCTGTCACCGGTCGGCAGTCGCCGCTTGACAAGAGTTTAGTCCGCAGGTTTAGTTTAACTAAACCGGCACCGCAAAGCTGAAGGTCGTCCGATTGCGCCGGTTGCGAGCGCCCGCCCGGACGGGTGCCGATGACAAAAAGGGGACGGCCGTTCTTTAGGGAGGAAGCCATGCGGACAATGAAGGCGTGTCTGGCCGCCGTGGGACTGACGGTCGCGGCCGCGTCGGGTGCCAACGCCCAGGATAAGGAGATCACGCTCTGCTGGGCGGCGTGGGACCCAGCGAACGCGTTGGTCGAACTGTCGAAGGACTTCACCGCCGAGACCGGAATCTCGATGAAGTTCGAGTTCGTGCCCTGGACCAACTTCGCCGACCGGTTCCTGAACGAATTGAACTCCGGCGGCAAGCTCTGCGACCTGCTGATCGGCGACAGCCAGTGGATCGGCGGCTCCGCCACCTACGGCCACTACGTCAAGCTGAACGACTTCTTCGAGAAGGAAGGCATCTCGATGGATGACTTCCTGCCGGCCACGGTCTACGCCTACTCGACCTGGCCCAAGGGCGCCCCGGAGTACTGGGCCCTGCCGGCCATGGGCGACGCCCTCGGCTGGGTCTACCGCAAGGACTGGTTCGCCAAGCCGGAGCTTCAGTCCGAGTTCAAGTCGAAGCACGGCCGCGACCTCGCGCCGCCCAAGACCTGGACCGAGCTGAAGGAGGTTGCCGAGTTCTTCCAAGAGCGCGAGATCGACGGCAAGAAGGTCTATGGCGCCGCCATCTTCACCGAACGTGGCTCTGAAGGCATCACCATGGGCGTCACCTCGGCGCTCTACTCCTGGGGCTTCAAGTACCAGAACCCGGACAAACCCTACGACATGCAGGGCTACGTCAATTCCGCCGACGCGGCGGAAGGCCTCGAGTTCTACAAGACGATGTACGAGTGCTGCACGCCGCCCGGCTACTCCGATTCCTACATGGTCGCCAACCTGGACGCCTATAAGTCGGGCCAGGTGGCGATGATGATGAACTGGTTCGCCTTCTTCCCAGGCCTCGCCAAGGACGAAGCCGTGGGCGGCGACAAGACCGGCTTCTTTGTCAATCCCGGCCAGAAGATCGAGGCCTCGACCCTCGGCGGCCAGGGCATCTCGGTGGTGTCCTATTCCGACAAGAAGGACCTGGCGCTGCAGTACATCAAGTGGTTCGCCAAGCCTGACGTCCAGAAGAAGTGGTGGTCGCTGGGCGGCTACTCCTGCCACACGGCGGTCCTGGGGGACCCGGACTTCGCCAAGACGGCACCCTTCGCCGCCGACTTCCTGAAGGCCATGTCGGGCGTGCAGGACTTCTGGCAGGAGCCGACCTACGCCGAGCTCATGCAGTCGATGCAGAAGCGGGTCCACGACTACGTCGTGGCCAACAAGGGCACGGCCCAGGAGGCCCTCGACAAGCTGATCGAGGACTGGACCGTGACCTTCGAGGACGACGGCAAGCTGTAACTGCCGTCCAGCCAGGGGATTGGGAGTTCGCCGCCGGCCGTGCCGTGGCCCGGTCGGTGGCGGCCCCTGGAATGTGACAACCCTCGTTCTGCGAGCAGCGAGATGACGGACAGCCCCATCGGCGGTATGGCGGAACAGGTGGCGCGCGGCACGCCGCAGCCCCTGGCGACCCGCTTCCGCGGTCTGTCGGACCGGGCGATCGCCTGGCTCTTCATCTCGCCGACCATCGTCCTGCTGCTGGCGATCAACATCTTTCCGCTGATCTGGACGGTCTACCTCTCCTTCACCAACTACCGCGCCAACCGGCCGGGCCGGCCGATCAAGTGGGTCGGCACCCGCAACTACGAGCGGCTGCTGGAGAGCGAGGACATCTGGGGCTACCTCCAGGCGACGGCGCACTTCGTCTGCTGGACCATGACCCTGCAGGTGCTGTTCGGCCTCGGCCTGGCGCTCTTGATCAATCGCAACTTCAAGGGTGCGGGCTTCTGGACCACGGTGATCCTGATCCCGATGATGCTGTCGCCGGCGGTCGTGGGCGTGTTCTGGACCTATCTCTACCAGCCCCAGACCGGCATCTTCAGCTACATCCTCAACCTTTTCGGCGACTTCGGCCCGATCGACATGATCGGCTCGGTGGGCCTGGCGCCCTGGTCGATCGTCATCGTCGACACCTGGATGTGGACGCCCTACATCATGCTGCTCTGCCTGGCCGGGCTGCGCTCGATCCCGGAATACCTCTACGAGGCCGCCGAGATCGACCGCGCCAACGCCCTGCAGAAGTTCTGGCACATCACCCTGCCGCGGGTCCTGCCCTTCCTGATGCTGGCGGTCCTGTTCCGCGGCATCGAGAACTTCAAGATGTTCGACATGGTGGTCGAGCTCACCTCCGGCGGGCCCGGCTCGACGACGGAGCTGGCCTCGATCAACCTCAAACGCGAAGCCTTCGAGAAGTGGCGGACCGGCTATTCCTCGGCCTTCGCGGTGATCCTCTTCGTCACCGTCTTTGGGCTGGGCAACATCTACGTTAAGGCCTTGAACCGGGTGAAGCAATGAGCGCCAAAAGCACAGCCCATTCGGTCGTCGAGGCCAGCAGCGCCGGCAAGTGGGTCGCCGGCGGGCTGGTCGCGGTCTATGCCCTGATCACCATGATCCCCCTGATCTGGATCTTCATGACCGGATTCAAGTCGCCCCCGGACTCGATTTCCTATCCGCCGAAGGTCTTCTTCGAGCCGTCGATGGAGGGCTACGTGAACCTCTTCACCACGCGCACCCGGCAGACCTCGGAGTACATCGAGAGCCTGGGGCCGCCCGAGACCTGGTACGACGAGATCGTGCGCAAGCGGAACATGGTCATCGCCGGGCCGTCGAAGTTCGCCGACCGCTACATCAACTCCATCGTGATCGGCTTCGGCTCGACCTTCCTGGCGGTCTTCCTCGGAACGCTCGCCGCCTATGGCTTCTCGCGCTTCAAGGTGCCGCTGAAGGACGACCTGCTGTTCTTCATCCTCTCGACCCGGATGATGCCGCCGATCGCGGTGGCGATCCCGATCTACCTGATGTACCGAACCCTCGGACTTTCGGACACCGCACTGGGCATGATCCTGCTCTACACCGCGGTCAACATTTCGCTCGCGGTCTGGCTGCTGAAGGGCTTCATCGACGAGATCCCGCGGGAATACGAGGAGGCCGCGGTGGTCGACGGCTATTCCCGCCTGCAGGCCTTCTGGAAGGTCGTCCTGCCGCAGGCCCGCACGGGCATCGCCGCGACGGCGATCTTCTGCCTGATCTTCGCCTGGAACGAGTACGCCTTCGTCCTGCTGCTGACCAGCGGCGAAGCGCAGACGGCGCCGCCCTACATCCCCCTGATCATCGGCGAGGGCGGCCTGGACTGGCCGGCCGTGGCTGCGGGCACGACCCTGTTCCTGCTGCCGATCGTCTTCTTCACCGTGGTCCTGCGCAACCAGCTGCTGCGCGGCATCACCTTTGGGGCGGTGCGCAAATGAGCGACCACGACGACGCACCCAAGGGCCTGTCCCGCTTCTTCCGCCGCGGACCCTGGGAGAACGCGGCGACGCTGGCCATCGCGGCCGGCGTGTTCATGCTGATGCAGCCCTTCTCGATCACGCTCTTCGGCTACTCCTTTGCCGTGATCCTGGCCGGCACCGTCGGCTTCGTCGTCGTCAGCCATTTTCCGGAGTGAGCCGTGGCCGAGATCCGCATCGAGAACCTGCACAAGGCCTTCGGCGACTTCGTCGCGGTGCGGGATTCCGGCTTCACGATCAACGACGGCGAATTCTTCGTCATGCTGGGACCCTCGGGCTGCGGCAAGACCACGACCCTGCGCATGATCGCCGGCCTGGAGATGCCGAGCGCCGGCAAGATCTTCCTCGACGGCGAGGACGTCACCTTCAACCGCGGCTCGGAGCGCGACATCGCCTTCGTGTTCCAGCTCTTCGCGCTCTACCCGCACATGAACGTGCGCAAGAACATCTCCTTCCCTTTGCGGATCCAGCGCCTGCCGCGCCGCGAGATCCGCGAGCGCACGGAAGAAGTCGCCAAGCTACTGCGCATCGACCACCTGCTGAACCGTCCGGTCGGCGGCCTGTCGAGCGGCGACCGGCAGCGGGTCGCCCTGGGCCGCGCCATCGTGCGCCGGGCCAAGGCCTTCCTGATGGACGAGCCGCTGGGCGCGCTGGACGCCGAGTTCCGCGAGCTGATGTGCGAGGAGCTGCGCCTGCTGCACAACCGCATCGGCGCGACCACGGTCTACGTCACCCACGACCAGATCGAGGCCATGTCCATGGCCGACCGGATCTGCGTCATGGACCAGGGCGAGGTGCTCCAGGTCGGGCCGCCGATCGAGG
>JASJAL010000251.1 GCA_030067055.1 Kiloniellales bacterium
CACGTGACCCTGGAGCCCGGCGAGAGCCGGCGGCTCGACGCCGAACTGGCGCCCGGCACCTATCGTCTGCGGACCCAGGAGCCGGGCCCGGAGCTGGACCTGGAGCGGCCGGCCGACGGCTTCCCCGAGATCACCCTCGAGCCGGAAGCGGTCACCGCCGGCGCCGTGACGGCGCCGGACCAGCTGGTGCTGAGCAACCGTATGCCCTGGCGCCGGACCCTGGTGATCGAGGAGCGCGAATGGGTTCGCGACGCCCTGACCGCGGACCGGGCGAGCAGCCTCCAGGCTTTCCGCGACCTTTTCTCCGACCAGGTGTTGCGGCCGGGCGACGAGGTCGCGGTCAAGCGCGTCGCCCTGATGTTCAGCGACCTGCGCGGCTCCACAGCGCTCTACCGCGGGATCGGCGATGCCCGGGCCTACCGCCTCGTCCGCGAGCACTTCGCGCTGCTGGCGGCCAAGGTCCGGGACCACGACGGCGCCATCGTCAAGACCATCGGCGACGCGGTCATGGCCGCCTTCATCCGGCCGTCCGACGCCCTGACCGCCGCCCTCGAGATCCAACGGGAGGTCGAAGCCTTCAACGCCGGCCGGCCGGAGACCCCGATTCGGGTCAAGCTGGGTCTGCACGAGGGCCCCTGTATCGCGGTGACCCTCAACGACCGCCTGGATTACTTCGGCTCGACCGTCAACCTGGCGGCCCGGCTGCAGGGCGAGAGCCGGGGCGGCGACATCGTGCTGTCCCGGTCCATGGCCGAGGACCCTGCGATCGCTGAGCTGATCCGCGATCTTTCGCCCTGCGAGGAGCAGGCCGCCCTCAAAGGCTTCGACGCACCGGTCGGCTTCCTGCGGCTGCGGCCCTGACGCCTGAGGGCGGCGCGGGGCCGGCCGTGGACTTGGCGCCGGCTTCGGCGTATAATGCTGCACTGCAACACAAAAACCGGACGACCGGGTATGGCCGATTTCGAGACGAAGAAGCTGGACGATTGGCGCGCGCTCGCCGCCAAGGAGCTCAGGGACCGCAACCCCGAGGACCTGACCTGGGCAACGCCCGAGGGGATCGCGGTCAAGCCGCTCTACACCGCCGAGGACCTGGAAGGGCTCGAGACCCTGGGCGGGCTGCCGGGCTTCCCGCCCTTCCTGGGCGGGCCGCGGGCAACCATGTACGCCAACCGGCCCTGGACGATTCGCCAGTACGCCGGCTTCTCGACCGCCGAGGAGTCAAACGCCTTCTACCGTCAGGCCCTGGCCGGCGGCCAGCGCGGCCTGTCGGTGGCCTTCGACCTGGCCACTCACCGGGGCTACGACTCCGACCATCCCCGGGTCGAGGGCGACGTCGGTAAGGCCGGCGTGGCGATCGATTCCGTCGAGGACATGAAGATCCTCTTCGACGGCATCCCGCTCGACAAGATGAGCGTCTCGATGACCATGAACGGCGCCGTACTGCCGGTGCTGGCCGGCTTCATCGTCGCCGGCGAGGAGCAGGGCGTCCCGATCGCTTCGCTGTCGGGGACGATCCAGAACGACATCCTCAAGGAGTTCATGGTCCGCAACACCTACATCTACCCGCCGACCCCCTCGATGCGGATCGTCGCCGATATCATCGAGTACACCGCCAAGGAAATGCCGAAGTTCAACTCGATCTCGATCTCCGGCTATCACATGCAGGAGGCCGGCGCGACCGCGGTCCAGGAGCTCGCCTTCACCCTGGCCGACGGACTCGAGTACGTCCGCGCCGCCCTGTCCAAGGACCTGGACGTCGACGCCTTCGCGCCGCGGCTGAGCTTCTTCTTCGCGATCGGCATGAACTTCTTCATGGAGGTCGCCAAGCTGCGCGCCGCGCGCTTCCTCTGGGCCCGGATCATGAGTCAGTTCGAGCCCAAGAACCCGATGAGCCTGGCGCTGAGGACCCATTGCCAGACCTCGGGCGTCAGCCTGACCGAGCAGGACCCCTACAACAACGTGGTGCGGACCGCGGTCGAGGCCCTGGCCGCGGCCCTGGGCGGCACCCAGTCGCTGCACACCAACTCCTTCGACGAGGCCATCGCCCTGCCGACGCCCTTCTCCTCGCGGATCGCCCGCAACACCCAGCTGATCCTGCAGAACGAGACCGGGGTCACCAAGGTCGTCGACCCCCTGGCCGGCAGCTACTACGTCGAGAGCCTGACCGCCAGCCTGGTCGCCGAGGCGCAGAAGCTGATCGACGAGGTCGAGGCCCTGGGTGGCATGACCCGGGCGGTCGAGAGCGGCATGCCCAAGCTCAGGATCGAGGAGTCGGCGGCGCGCCGCCAGGCCCGCATCGACCGCGGCGAGGAGGTCATCGTCGGGGTCAACAAGTTCCGCCCGGCGGAGGACGAGCCGATCGACATCCTGGACATCGACAACAGCAAGGTGCGTGCCCAGCAGGTCGCCCGCCTGGAGGCGATCCGGGCGAGCCGTGACGAGGCGGCCTGCCAGGCGACGCTAGCGGCACTGACCGAGGCCGCGAAGAGCGGTGAAGGCAACCTGCTGGCGCTCTCGGTCGAGGCCAGCCGGGCCAGGGCCACGGTCGGCGAGATCTCCGACGCGCTGGAGACCGTCTTCTCCCGGCACCGGGCGGTGACCCACAGCATCTCCGGAGTCTACGGCGCCGCCTACGAGGGCGACGAAGGCTTCGAGCGGATCCGCGACGAGGTCGAGGCCTTTGCTTCCGAGGAAGGCCGGCGGCCGCGCATGCTGGTGGTCAAGCTGGGCCAGGACGGCCACGACCGCGGCGCCAAGGTGATCGCCACCGCTTTCGCCGACATCGGCTTCGACGTCGATGTCGGACCGCTGTTTCAGACCCCGGAGGAGGGCGCCCGCCAGGCGATCGAGAACGACGTCCACGTGGTCGGCGTGTCCAGCCAGGCGGCCGGCCACAAGACCCTGGTGCCGCAGCTGATCGCCGCCCTGCAGGAGGGCGGGGCCGGCGAGATCCTGGTCGTCTGCGGTGGCGTCATTCCGCCGCAGGATTACGAGGCTCTGCGCGGGCAGGGCGTCAGCGCCATCTACGGGCCCGGCACCAACATCCCGCAGGCGGCCAGCGAGATTCTCGGCCTGGTCCGCGAGAAGCGCGAGGCGGCGGCCGCTTGAACACCGACGCTTGAGTTTCAACCCGCGACGCCGGATCGAGACCGGTGCCGTGTGGGCGTCTGCGCGATCATGCAGTTCAAGGATGTGGCTTCAGGCGCTCGGGCCATCGTCGTGCTACTTAACCAATTCTTAAGGGCCGGGGGCATTGTTAAGAAATGCGATCACGGCGAGTGCTCGGTGGGCTGTCTGTAAAGAGATATCCACCGCAGCTGGGGTCGGACTTTCTTGGCTTCGTTTCGCGAACCGGAGATCTGATCCTTGTTCGATCTGTGGCCAATCTGAGTCGAACCCGGTTTTTGTTCACTGCAGCATGATTTCTCGCTAGACGAAGGCCTTAGGTGAATTTACCGTCCTGGCAAAACCCCCCCGGTCCGCAGCGCGGGAGCCCTACGATCCGTTCCGGTGACCGTGTGCGGCGCCCTGACTCTGGATCGCCATAATGCCCAAATTCCTCGAGAAGTTCGGTGTAGAGGTCGCCGTCGGCCTGTTACTTACGGTCGTCTGGTTGGCGGTCGCGATACCGTTCTTCTTCAACCCCGCCAGCCTCGAGGCCCTCTGGCAGGACCCCGTGGCGGTGGCCCTCTACCTGGGTGGAATCTTCGCGCCCATTGCCTGTCTCTGGCTGGGCGTGATCGGTTACGCCCAGCGCCGGCTGCACCGGCGCTTCGAGGTGCTGTCCTACGACACCGCACATGCCGAAGAATGGGCTGGCAAGGCCGTGCGCTCGATGGAGCAGCAGGCCACCATGCTCCGCGATTCTTCGACCATGATGACGGACAACGCCGAGGTCCAGTGCATACGCCAGGCCGAGGCCTTGAAGGAGCAGGCGGAGATTCTGAAGGAGGCCTCGGAAGGGGTCGCCAACGACATCCAGGGCCTCTGCGAGGTCTTTCGCGGCCAGACCCAGGAGCTGATGGGGGTCAGCACCCGGGCCGCGTCCCAGGCCAAGGAACTGGAGCAGTCCCTCAAGGGTCAGCGCGAGGAGATCCTGACCGGCCAGGACGACTTCGCCAAGATCATGAGCGACTCCCGCGAGTCCGTCCAAGCCCACGCGGCGGCGCTGGCCGACGCCCTGAACCAGGTCCGCGGCGCCGGCGGCGACGCCAGCGAATCTCTGGCCCAGCAGGTCGAGAGCATCAACGACAGCATCGCCCGGCTCAGCCTGGAGAGTGCCGAGGCGGTGGCCGCCTTCGACAACCAAGCCGAGTCCGTGCTGGCGGCGGCGCAGAAGACGACCGAAGCCGGCCACGGTCTGCGCAGCGGCGTGGCCCAGGACCTGGAGGCGATCAAGGAGGTCGGCGAGGCGGCGATCAACCGGATCCAGTCCCTGAAGAACCAGATGTCGGAGCAGATCACCGTCCTTCAGGAGGTCACGGATCGCACCGCCGGACACGCCCGCGAGGTCCGCGACGTCCTGGACGAGCAGGCCCAGACCTTGATGCGGGCCGCCGAGCGGTCCCAGGAAATGACCAAGTCGATGACCGGCGACCTGGAGGTCCAGGCCGAGCGGACCGAGGCGACCCTGGGTGCCACGGCGGCGCGGGCCCGCTCGATGACCGAGGCCTTCCGCGAGGAAGGGGAGTCTCTGGCCCGGGTCGGGGACGAGTTGATCGAGAAGCTGATCGACACCTCGCAGCTGATCGGCAGCCGGCTTTCGGAAGCGACCGATGCCGAGACCAAGCGCATCGCCGACGTGGTGAAATACGCCGAGAGGGTGATGTCGACCGCGGGCGAGACCTTGCAGCCGCAGATCGACGAGCTGACCGGGCGGGTCGACAAGGTCGCCGAGCGCGTGGCCCTGGCCGGCGAGGCGATCGAGCCGGAGCTGGCGCGCCTGTCCGAGCGTCTGGACAAGGCGATCGACGAGGCGGTGGCGCGCGCCGCGAAGGCCGGTGACAAGCTGCGCCCGGAGATGGCTCAGCTTTCCGAGCAGCTGGACGTCCTGATCAACGAGGCGCTGGACCGCGCCGGCGGGGTCGGCGAAAAGCTGCGGCCCGAGATGGCCCGTCTGTCGGACGAGCTGGATTCCCTGATCAACGGCACCCTCGACCGCGCCGGACAGGTCGGCGACCGCCTGCGGCCCGAACTCGTCCAGCTTTCGAAGGAGCTCAACGCGCTGGTCGCCGATGCCCTGGATCAGGCCGGCCAGGTCGGCGACAAGCTGCGCCCGGAGCTGGCCCAGCTGTCCCGCGAGGTCGACGGCCTGATCGACGAGGCCCTGGCGCGCACCGGCCAGGTCTCCGAACGGCTGCGCCCGGAGCTGGCGCAGCTCTCGGAGCAGCTCGATGGTCTGATCTCGGATGCCATGACCCGGGCCGGCCAGGTGCCCGAGACCCTGCGCCCGGAGATGGTCCGGCTGTCGCAGGAGATCGACTCCATGATCGACGGCGCGGTGGAGCGCGCCGGCGCGGTCGGCGACAAGCTGCGCCCGGAGCTGGCCGAGCTGTCCAAGGAGATGGATGCCCTGGTCGGCGACGCGCTGGAACGCGCGGGCTCGGTCGGCGACAAGCTGCGGCCGGAAATGACCCGTCTGTCGCAGCAGCTCGACGCCCTGATCGAGGAGGCCCTCGCGCGCGCCGGCGACGTGGGCGACAAGCTGCGGCCAGAGATGGCCCAGCTCTCTCTGCAGATGGACGCCCTGATCACCGATGCCTTGAAGCGTGCGGGCGAGATCGGCGACAAGCTCGGACCCGAGATGGCCGAGCTGACCAAGCAAATGGACGCGCTGATCACCGACTCCCTTGAGCGCGCCGGCCAGGTCGGCGAGAAGCTGCGCCCGGAGATGGAGCAGCTCTCCGGGCAGCTCAACGCGCTGATGACCCAGTCCCTGGCCCGGGTCGAGGAGGTCGGCGAGAAGCTGCGGCCCGAGATGGATCGCCTGGGCAGCGACCTGGAGGCTTCGCTGCTCCGGGTCCAGCGCGCCGGCGAAACCCTCGAGCCGCAGGTCGAGGCACTGTCGACGCGCATCGAGGGCGCGATCGGTCAGGCAATGGAGGCCAGCGAAGGCCTGCAGCCGCGGATCGACGCGCTGTCGAGCAAAATCGAGGAGGCGGCCACGCGGGCGGTCGCGGCCGGGGCCGAGCTCGATCCCTTCGTCCAGCTGTTCTCGGAGCGCTTGGACAAGGCGGTCAGCCGGGCGGCCCGAACCACCGAGGTCTTCCAGCGCCATGCCGAGCAGCTGGGCACCGCCTACGAGCAATCCCTCGGTCGGGCGGCCGGTGCCGCAGAAGCCCTGGACGGCAAGTGGCGGGACATCGCCGGCCAGATCACCGCGACCCTGGACCGCTGTGCCGAGCTCTCCGAAACCTTCGAGCAACAAAGCACCGCGATCACCCAGGCGGCCGGTGCGGCCGGCGACGAGGCCGCCAAGATGAAGGCCGCCGTGGTCGAGGAGATCGCGCAGATCGGCCGGCTGTTCGACGAGGCCCGCGACACCATCTCCAAGCTGGACAACGCGGTCGGCGAGGAAAGCAACCAGATCCGCGCCGCCGCGGAAGCCGCCCGCACAACTTCGCAGGAGGTCCGCGGAGAGCTGCAAGCCGAGGCCAAGGCCCTGGTCGAGGCCTCGAAGGAGGTCGTCCAGCGCCTGCACGAGGCCGGCGCTTCGGTCGGCCAGCGCGCCGACACCCTGCGCGGCGCGGCCGACGACGCGTTGAAGCGCAGCGAGGAGCTGAGCAAAGCCCTGGAGACCCGCAGCAAGGACGTCGGACGCGCGGTCGAGCGAGTCGAGAAGAACGTCGCCAAGGTCGGCGAGGGCTTCCGCAGCCAGGCCCGCGAGCTGATCAAGGCCTCGGAACAGGCGATCGTCCAGGCCCAGGCCATGCGCGAGCGCGAGGAGGTCGAGCAGCGCGGTGACTTCTTCCGCACCGCGACCTCGATGATCGAGGACCTCAACTCGGTCGCCGCCGACCTGCACCGCTACCTGGAGGATGAGCCCCCCGACACCCTGTGGAAGCGCTACCACAAGGGCGACCGCTCGATCTTTGCCCGACGGCTGGCGCGGCGCAGCGACGACAACTCCCTGCCGATGATCGAGCGTCGCTTCGAGACCGACGAGCGCTTCCGGCGCCAGGCCGAGCGCTACATCCGCGACTTCGAAAGCCTGCTCGACCAGGCCAGCAACTGCGATCCGGAGAACGTGCTGAGCACGACCTTCCTGACGGCCGACGTCGGCAAGCTCTACCTGCTGCTCTCGCGCTCGCTGGGGCGGGCCGCAGAGTAGGGACCGCCTCGCCGGCCGCCGCGCGCGGCCAGAAAAGCATAGCCCTGCCGGGCTCCTCGGATAGACTGCCGGGATGCGGCCGACCACCATCGACACCGGCGAAGTCCAGCTGCGCGACCATCTGAAGACCCTGATGGCGCTGCTGCCCTATCTCTGGCCGCGCGGCCGGGCCGGGCTGCGGGCGCGCGTCGTCCTCGCCCTGATCTTCCTGATCGCGGCCAAGGTCGCCACGGTCTACGTGCCGCTGCTGCTCGGCCGGACCGTCGACGAGCTTTCGCCGGGGGTGGACGGCACCTTGCTGGCGATTCCGCTGGCCCTGCTGATCGCCTACGGCGTGGTGCGCGTCCTGGCGCGGGGCTTCGCCGAGGTGCGCGACGCTATCTTCGCCAACGTCGCGCAGAACGCGATCCGCCTGCTCTCGCTCAGGGCCTTCCGACACCTCCACGCTCTGGCGTTGCGCTTTCACCTGGAGCGCCAGACCGGCGGCCTCAACCGAGCCATCGACCGCGGGGCCAAGGGCATCGAATTCCTGCTGCAGTTCATCTCCTTCAGCGTTCTGCCCACCCTGGTCGAGATTGCCCTGGTCGCCGGCATCCTCTGGGTGCTCTTCGACTGGCGCTTCTCGGCGATCACCATCGTCACCGTGGCCGGCTACATCTGGTTCACCTTCCGGGTCACGGAATGGCGAATCCGGCTGCGCCGCGAGATGAACGAGGCCGACAACGACGCCAACACCAAGGCCATCGACAGCCTGCTGAACTACGAGACGGTGAAGTACTTCGGCAACGAGGCACACGAGGCCCGGCGCTTCGACCAGGCCCTGGCGCATTACGAGGGCGCAGCGGTGAAAAGCCGGACCAGCCTCTCGATGCTGAACAGCGGCCAGACCGTGATCGTAACCCTGGGCATCACCGTGATGATGATCCTGGCGGCGCAGGGCGTGGTCGCCGGGACCATGACCGTCGGCGACTTCGTCATGGTCAACACCTACCTGCTGCAGCTGGCCATGCCGCTCGGCTTTCTCGGCACGGTCTATCGCGAGATCAAGCAGTCATTGGTCGACCTCGAGGTCATGTTCGGCCTGCTGCGCTCGGCGCCCGAGGTCGAGGATCGCCCCGACGCGCAGCCCCTGGCGGCGAGCGGTGGCGCGGTCGTTTTCGAGGGCGTTTGCTTCGGCTACGACCCGCGGCGGCCGATCCTGCAGGACGTCTCCTTCGAGGTGCCGGCCGGCCAGACCGTGGCCATCGTCGGGCCCTCGGGCGCCGGCAAGTCGACCATCAGCCGGATCCTGTTCCGCTTCTACGACGTCACCGACGGCCGGGTCC
Source organism: Kiloniellales bacterium (assembly GCA_030067055.1). Next base: position 8,656 of record JASJAL010000251.1, read on the forward strand.
TGATCGACGGCCAGGACATCCGCGCCGTGACTCAGGCCTCCCTGCGCGCCGCAATCGGCATCGTTCCCCAGGATACCGTCCTGTTCAACGACACCATCTACTACAATGTTGCCTATGGCCGGCCGAGCGCCAGCCGGGCCGAGGTCGAGGACGCGGCGCGCCTCGCCCAGATCCACGACTTCGTCCAAGGCCTGCCGGACGGCTACGATGCCATGGTCGGCGAGCGCGGCCTGAAGCTCTCGGGCGGCGAGAAGCAGCGGGTTGCCATCGCCCGGACCCTGCTCAAGAACCCCTGCATCTTCCTCTTCGACGAGGCGACCTCCTCGCTCGACACCAAGACCGAGCGCGAGATCCAGGACAGCCTGCGCGCGGTCTCCCGCGGCCGCTCGACCCTGGTCATCGCCCACCGGCTCTCGACCGTGGTCGACGCCGATCAGATCCTGGTCCTGGAGGCCGGCCGTATCGTCGAGCGTGGCCGCCACGAGGAGCTCCTGGCCGCCCGCGGTGCCTATGCCGCAATGTGGGAGCGCCAGCAAAAGTCCGCCGCGGAAAGCCGGAGCGAGGAGGCGCCAGAGGCGGCGGAGTAGCGGATTCATGAAGATCGATGAGCAGACTTACTATGCGAGGCTGCTGATGCATACGCATGACAATTGGTCGGTCGTTGAGATCGAGGACGAGGAAGATAATGCGGTCGCGGGCGGCGGGGTTCGGATGCAAATTCCCAAGGATGCCATTCCCCCGTACCTTCGACAGGTTGGATCGAGGTTTCGCTTCACAATGCGGACGGTTTGGCCAGACAAGGACGATTCTGTCGATGAATTGAGAGCGGCCCATAGGGAAGCCGTGATTGTCCATGAGTTGACCAATGACTAGGCTACATCCGGGTTGCACCTGCTCCCTAGCGTCTAAATGACCCCCAACCTCACCCACATCGCGCTGCACGTTCGGGACCTGGAGGCCTGCATCGGCTTCTACCGGGACTTCTGCGGGCTTGAGATCGTGCACCAGCGCGCCGATGGCGGCACCCGGGTGGTCTGGCTGGCCGAGCCGGGGCGCGAGTCGGAGTTCATCTTCGTGCTGCTGCCCGGCGGGCCGGGGCGCGACCAGGGCGAGGGCGACTACAGCCACTTCGGCTTCGCGCTCGACAGCAAGGCGGCCGTGGACGCCATCGCCGAGCGGGCCGAGGCGGCCGGCTGCCTGGCTTGGGCGCCCCGGCAGGAGCCCTATCCGGTCGGCTACTACTGCGGCCTGAAGGATCCCGACGGCAACTTCGTCGAGTTCAGCTACGGTCAGCCGCTGGGGCCGGGCGCGGAAGGGGCCGGTGCAGAAAGGGGCGGCGCGTGAGTACGGCTAAGCGCGCCCGCAAGCCGGCGGTCAAGACGGAGTCCCTGGCCGAAGGCGTCCTGGCCGGCGACCGGCGGGCCCTGGCGCGGGCCATCACCCTGATCGAATCGACCCGGGCCGATCACAGGCGCGAGGCGGCGACGCTGCTCGAGGCCCTGCTGCCGCGCACCGGCCGCTCGATCCGCTTGGGTATCTCCGGGGTGCCGGGGGTCGGCAAGTCGACCTTCATCGAGGCCTTCGGCCTGAAGCTGATCGAGGCCGGGCATCGGGTCGCGGTCCTGGCGGTCGATCCCTCCTCGCAGCGCAGCGGCGGCTCGATCCTGGGCGACAAGACCCGCATGCCGGAGCTGGCGACGGCCGAGGCCGCCTTCATCCGGCCCTCGCCGACCCGCGGCACCCTGGGCGGGGTCGCCCGGCGGACCCGCGAGGCCATGCTGGCGACCGAGGCTGCCGGCTTCGACGTGGTCATCGTCGAGACCGTCGGTGTCGGTCAGTCCGAGACCGCGGTCGCCGAGATGGTCGACCTCTTTCTGCTCTTGATCGCGCCGGGCGGCGGCGACGAGCTGCAGGGTATCAAGCGCGGAATCATGGAGATTGCAGACCTGATCGTGGTCAACAAAGCTGACGGCAAGCTGAAGGACGAGGCCGGCCGGACCGCTGCCGAATACCAGAGCGCCCTGCAGCTGCTGCGGCCGCGCAGCCAGAACTGGACGCCCCGGGTCCTGCTCTGCTCGGCCCTGAGCGGCACCGGCGTGCCCGAGGTCTGGGAAGCGGTCGGCGCTTACCGCGCGGCCCTGGAGCCCGAAGGCGAGATTGCCGCGCGCCGGTCCGAGCAGGCCCGGCAGTGGCTCTGGCAGGAGGTCCAGGAAGGGCTAATGGCCGCGCTGCAGGCCGATCCCGCGGTCGAGGCCGCGGCCGCCAAGCTGGAAGCCAAGGTTGTCGCGGGCAAGCTGCCGGCCACCGCGGCGGCGCAGGAGCTGTTGAAGGCCTTTCTGGAGCGCTGAATTGGCTCCGGACGGGCCTTGACCGAGCCCTTTGGCTGCCCTACAAAACGCGGCCGAAACGGGCGCCTTTCTTGGGGCGCCCGGGCGTTTTCTAGAGAAAGCTTGGGATTTCAGCCATGGCCCGCCGCTGCGCCTTCACCGGCAAGGGTGTTCAGACCGGTAACAACGTCAGCCACGCCCACAACAAGACCCGGCGCCGCTTCCTGCCGAACCTGCAGCGGACCTCGCTCTACAGCGATTCCCTGGGCGAGATGGTGCGCCTGCGGCTCTCGACCCGGGCGATCCGGACGATCGAGCACAACGGCGGCCTGGACGCCTTCCTGCTGTCGACCGCGAACGCCAAGCTGGGCGAAGAGGCCCGGCGCCTGAAGCGCCGGATCCAGAAGGCCACGGCCAAGACCGAGGGCACCGCACCCGCCGCCAGCTAAGGCCTATCCCGGACCTCCCGATCCGGGTTACTCCGCTTCCAACCAGAAGCTCATCAGCAGCGTGCGCTGGGCGACGTTGAAGTTGTCGTCCGAGATCACGTAGATCCGGACCCCGCCGCCGGGCTCGGGCTGCGCGGCGATGCCTTCCATGTTGTCGTAGATCATCGGCGGGCTCAGCTCGGCCAGGATCTCGCCGTCCAGGGTGGCGCCCGGCCGGATCTCCGCCAGGGGGATCCGCCGGATCGTGATACCCAGCCCGCCCAGGAGGCTGAACCGCCGCTCCAGGACCAAGACATCGCCCGAGGGCAGGACGGTCGCCCCGGTCGGCCGGTAGGGGGGCCTTCGGACCAAGGCAACCTCGAACCATTGACCGTCCTGCCACAGAAAGCCGGGGATGGTCGTCCCGTCCCCGTTGTCCTCCGCTAAGGCCAGCAGGCGGTCGTTGGGCAGTTCGGTGACTGCCTCCAGGCCACTGTTGCCCTGCAAACGCTCAGCTCCTTGCGGCGACGGGAAGTCTCGGGCCGCTTGGCCGAGCGCGCCCGGGCCGGCGGGGTAGCGCCAGATGCGGTGCTCCTGCTCGAAGGCGACCAGATTGCTGCCGTCGCCGAGGCGGGCCAAGGCCTCGGCGTCGCCTGCGCGCTTGCCGGTCACCGGCCGGTTGTCGGGGTCGCGCAGCACGTCGATCTCGGCGTCCTCCAGGCCGACCAGAAAGCCCCGGTCGTCGAGCCGGAGGCGGGCCGAGACCCAGTGCCCGTCGTCCGACACGGCGAGCAGTCCCGCGCCGTCGGGCTCCAGCAACAGGCCGGATAGGCCGCCGAAGCGCGGATTGTTGGAGGAAAGCTCCAGTGTGCCCCGCCAGACCAGGGCGCCGACCGAGGTCCGGGATAGGTCTTCCGGGTCGAGCGGCTGCGGCGTCACGGTCAGGTCCAGCTGATCGGCCGGCGCCGGTCCGGGCGAATAGGCCAGTGCGAGCAGGCAGAGCAGAAGAGGAAGTCGGCGGATCATCGGGCCAATGCGGAGAGAAGTGGTGGTGGCTTGGTAGCAGAGCTTCAGGTTTTCGTGAAGCGTCTCCCCCCGTTCCAGGCTTTGCGGCATACTCGTAGAGTCCACTTACAAGGGAGGAGAGCCCCGCATGACTCAACTCGACCGACGCCGTGTCGTCACGTCCCTCGCCAGCCTGCCCCTGGCTGCCGTTCTCGCCGATCCTCGCCTGGCTCGTGCGGCCGCGACGGGCCTCCAGGATGTCGAGCTCACCACCCAGGGCGGCAAGGCGGTCAAGGCCGCGCTGGCCCTGCCGGCCAGCACCCCGGCGCCGACCCTGGTGCTGATCCACGAATGGTGGGGCTTGAACGACCAGATCAAGGCGGTGGCCGCGGATCTCGCGGGCCAGGGCTACGTCGCCCTGGCGGTCGACCTCTACGACGGTAAAGTGGCCGGCCCCGGCGACCGCGAGAACGCCAGGGCCTACATGCAAAGCGTCGATGCGGCCGCGGCAACCGACACCCTGGTGTCCTGGGCCGCTTGGCTGAAGGGCCACGAAAAGGGCAACGGCAAGATCGGGACCGTCGGCTGGTGCTTCGGCGGCGGCTGGTCGCTCAATGCCGGCATCGCAACGCCGGTCGATGCCACGGTGGTCTACTACGGCCGGGTCAACCGCACGGCCGAGGAGCTGAAGGCCCTGAAGGGGCCGGTCCTGGGGCACTTCGCGACCCAAGACAAGTGGATCAACCAGGAAATGGTCAGCGGCTTCGAGGCGGCCATGAAGGCAGCTGGCAAGACCGCGACCAACTACTGGTACGAAGCCGACCACGCCTTCGCCAATCCGACCAGCGCACGCTACGACGAGGCCGACGCCAAGCTCGCCTGGGACCGGACCCTGTCCTTCTTCGCGTCTATCCTTCAGGGCTGAGGGGCAGCGGCGAACGGCCGCTGCTCGCGGAAGGTGAGGCAGCCCAATAAGCTGGGAAGCGTGGGCTGCCTCTCCCCCGCTTGAGCTGCCCCATCGAAAGGACGGGACAGCCTTCCGGAACGGGTATCTCGCCGACCGTCCCGCGAAGCGCGCAGTATCGAGGTGGGGCTAGGGTTTGTTCTTGCGGTAGCGGGCATCCTCGATGGATACCCATGCCAACGCGAGCGCGAAAATCGTAAAGGCGCCCAGAACCCCAACCAGGAACAAGGTCTCGTCGAAAGGCATCGGCTTCAGCCTCCTTTTGCGGCTTCGAGCCTCTAGCCTGCGCCGGCCCAAGCCGGCCCTTCATTGACCTATATCAAATGACCACAATTCGACTATGGGCTTGCCGGTGAGAGTAAAGACTCACTCTCTTGCTCTTCGGTGTTTCAGGTAGGTGACCAGCGGCACCGGGAGGAAGAGGGCGAAGATCAGGGTCAGGGCGCCGGGCAGGCCGAAGTCGGGTGCGAGATCCCGGCCCAGGCCGCCGAGCGGCGGGCCGACCAGGGCGCCGACGTTCCACATGGTCGCGAAGAGGGTGCTGGCCGCCGCCAGGTCGCCGCCCTGGAAGCGCTCCCCCATGAGGACGTTGCCCAGGGTGTAGAGGGCGCCCAGGCAGCCGCCGAAGGTGAAGATAAAGATCCAGTTCGCGCCGGGAATCGGCACCACGAAGGGGAAGGCGAGGCAGCCGGCGAGCAGCCCCAGGCTCAGGAGCAGCGCCAGAAGCCGGCGGTTCATCCGGTCGGCCAGCCAGCCGAAGGGATACTCCAGCGCCACGCCGCCGAGGCCGATCAGGGTCAGCAGCAGCAGGCCCTGGTCCTGGCTCAGGCCCTGGGCCAG
>JASJAL010000252.1 GCA_030067055.1 Kiloniellales bacterium
CAGCTGCTGCCCGAGGACTGGGACCACTTCGAGCCGATGATGCTCAAGGCGCTGCACCGGCTGCCGGCCCTGGAGACGGCGGAGGTCCGGATGCTGCTCAACGGGCCGGAGAGCTTCACCCCGGACGGCAGCTTCTTGCTGGGCGAGACGGCGGAGACCGCGGGGCTCTTCCTCGGCTGCGGCATGAACTCGGTGGGCGTGGCCACCGGCGGCGGCGCCGGCATGGCCCTGGCCCATGCCATCGCGAAGGGACACTTGCCCTTCGACCTACATGAGGCCGATCCGACCCGCTTCCCGGCCTGCTTCAACTCGGCGGAGGTCCTGGCCGCCCGCGTGCCGGAGGTGCTGGGCAAGCACTACGAGATCGCCTATCCGCACCGCCAGTGGTCGAGCGCACGCGGCCTGCGCGTGACGCCGCTGCATGCTCGCTGGCGCGAGGAAAGCGCGTACTTCGGCCAGGTCGCCGGCTACGAGCGGCCGCTTGTCTTCGGATCGCGAAAGTCACCGCAGCCGAGCTTCGGCCGGCCGGACTGCTTCGAGCAGGTCGGCGCGGAGGTGGATCACGCCCACCGGCGCGCGGCGATCTTCGATCTCTCCACCTTCGGCAAGATCGCCGTGCGCGGCCCGGACGCCGAGGCCTTCCTCGACCGCGTCTGCAGCAACCGCATGGACCGGGAGCCTGGCCGTCTGGCCTATAGCCTGATGCTCAACCCGCGCGGCGGCATCGAAAGCGACCTCACCGTCCACCGCATCTCCGGGGAACGCTACCGGCTCTTCGTCGGCACCGCGGCGCTGAAGCGGGACGTCGCCTGGCTGAAGCGTCACCTCGGAGAGACCGAGCGGGTCGAGATCTCCGACGAAAGCGAGAGCTTCGCGGTCCTCGCCCTGATGGGCCCCGAAGCCGCTAGGATCGCGAAGGATCTGGGCGCCGGCGCGCTCAACGCCCTGGGCTACTTCCGGCACGCGGTCGCGGAGATCGCCGGCGTGGCCGTCCGGGCCGCGCGTCTCTCCTACGTCGGGGAAGCGGGCTGGGAGCTGACCTGCGAAGCGGCGGAGGCGGACCGGCTCTACCGGGCCCTGCGGGCCGCGGGCGCGAAGCCGGCCGGCACCCTCGCGCAGACCTCGATGCGGATCGAGAAGCGCTTCCTGGCCTTCGGACACGACATCGATACCGATCTCTCCCCCGACGACGCCGGTCTCGGCTTCGCCCTGGCCGTGCACAAGGACTTCATCGGCCGGGCCGCGGTGGAACGACAGCGGCAGAAACCCGCCCGGCGGCGCTTGGTCAGCGTCCTGCTCGACGAGCCGGCGGCCGTCCCCCTGGGCAACGAACCCGTTCTCTTCGACGGCGAGATCGTCGGCAAGACGACCTCGGCCGCCTTCGGCTACCGGGTTGGCCGGCCGGTCGCCCTCGCCTTGATCGGATCCGACCCCGCTCGCGACCTCGAGGGCGCTCAGGTCGAGATCGACATCGCCGGAAAAAGCTGGGCTGGTGCCGTCACGACGAAGGCCGTCTTCGATCCTAAGGGAGAGCGGATGAAGCCGCCGGCGCGGTAACCGCCTTCACTTGCACCTTACGACACCATTCGGAAGGCAGCCATTTGCCTGCGAAGAGATCCTCGTGAGAGAAATCTCCGCTCCGTGGTTGAAGCTTCGCGATGCCACCGACCTCCGTACCGAAAGGATAGCCACTTGAGACGTCTCCGCTCACAGATCACCCGCTCGTCGGCGATGCTACGTCGACTCTGGCGCAAGCTGACGGGCGACTGGGCGCCCTACGTAGAGCCTCCGCTCTCGGAAGCCGAAGTCTTGCAGGTGATGCAGCAGGCCTCGGTGCCGTCCTTCGGGTTCTTCCTGATGCTGAGCCTGGCCACGGCGATCGCAAGCTTCGGCATGCTGGCGAACAGCGCTCCGGCGATCATCGGCGCCATGATCATCGCGCCTTTGATGGCGCCCATCATGAGTCTCGCTTTCGGGATTGTGAATTTCGATCGCGGCCTGATCTCGCGCTCGTTCCTGAGTGTTGCGACCGGTGTGCTTCTCGTGGTGGCCTTTGCCTACGCCATGACGCATCTCGTTGGCTTGCGGATCGCGGGGTCCGAAATTCTCAGCCGCACCTCGCCAACACTACTCGACCTGGGTATCGCTGTGGCCGCTGGCGCCGCGGCCGCATTCTCCTATACCCGCCAAAGCATCACCTCCTCGATTGCGGGCGTGGCGATAGCCGTTGCACTGGTTCCGCCTCTGACGGTGAGCGGGATAGGCCTTGCGCTCGGGCGCGACGCCAGCGCAGAAGCCGGGCTGTCCATGACCGAGCTTGGGCTCTATTCGGGGGGCAGCGATATCGCCGAAGGGGCGTTTGTCCTTTTCCTGACCAACCTGATCGGCATCGTCGCCATCGGCATCGCGGTTTTTGCGCTCCAGCGATACGGCCAATGGAAAATCGCGATAGTGGGTCTCGTTCTGACCTTGACCGTCTCGACGCTCCTTATTCAGCCGCTCGGACAATCGCTTCGCGAACTTTATGTGAAAAGCACGGCGCTTCGCTTGATTGCCAGCGCGCGGTCCATCGCGCCCAATGCCTTCGCAGCACAAGCCAAGATCGAGACCCTGAACGTGACCTACCGGTCTGGAGAGCTCTACGTCTCCATAGATGCGACCGCTCCGCGGACGGCAACCGAAAACCTTCAGGCGCGCATGGACAGCTTTCGAAAGATCTTAACTGCGATCCTGAACGAGCCCGTCCACGTCGAGATCGACGTTGTCCCGGTGGATCTGATCCGCCTCACATCGAGCCCCGATCGGGGCTCGCCGTCCGGAGATTCCGGGGGATTGGATACTGAAGCAGGAGGACCGAAACCAATCGATTGAGGTCTCCATGCTTGCCTCTATCGGGAGGCAGACCCTTCGACTCTGAGCGCCGGCACGGAAACAAGACCAGGATCACGGGCAGCCGACACGGTCGGAATGGCGTCGTACTTCCGCGGCCATTGCGGCCCGTCATCGAAGCCGGCTATCCCACGACGCCCTCTCGTCGCTCGCCTTTGCCGGACCGTCCCGGCTCAGGTCAAGTTGACGGTCCGGTTTGCTTCGGGCAATTGTTCCAGGACGAAACACGGGAGGAACGGGCATGGCTGACCTTGTGGTGATCGAATACGACGACGTGCACAAAGCCGAGGAGGTGAGGCTCAAGCTGCTGAAGATGCAGCGCGAATACCTCGTCGACTTGGAAGATGCGGTGGTCGCCTACAAAGACGAAAACGGCAAGGTCAAGCTGAACCAGATCCAGAACCTCACAGCCTCCGGTGCGGTCTCCGGAGGGTTCCTGGGAACCTTGATCGGCATCCTCTTCCTCAATCCCTTGCTGGGACTTGCCGCCGGGGCCACGGCGGGCGCCGTGTCCGGCGCGCTGACAGACGTCGGCATCAACGACAAGTTCATGAAGGACGTCGCGGAGGGTTTCCAGAACGGCAGCTCCGCCTTGTTCGTATTGGTTCGAAAGGTCACGCCGGACAAGGTCCTAGCCGAGTTGGAGGGCATGGGCGGCAGAGTCCTGCAGACGTCGCTGTCCCATGAGAAGGAGGAGAAGCTGCAGGCTGCCCTCAGCGCTGCAGCGCCTGGCGACGCGGCCTAGCAACAACGGGGGACTTAGGCGCGGTCGCCGGTTGAGCGGCCGCCAAGGCGTTTAGGGAGAAAACCATGCAATTGAACAAGGTTCTGCTGGCCAGCGCTCTGGCCATGCTCTGGATCGGCGCTCCGGTCCAAAGCGGCCAGGCGGCGGAAGACCAGAAGAAAGCCTCGGCCTTCGCCTTCGACGTCGCGGACCTCGACGGCGACGGCGTGATCAGCGAGGCGGAGCTCGCCTACGACACCGCGGCCGGCTTTGCCGGCCTCGACACCGACGGCAACGAGCAGCTTGTGCCGGGCGAGCTGCAGGCGCACGACGCGGCGGCCTTCGGCCGGGTCGACACCAACAACGACGGCAGCCTGTCATGGAGCGAGGTGATCAAGGTCAAGCTGAAGGTCCTCGAGGATGCCGATACCAACGGCGATGGCGTTCTCAGCAAGGAAGAGGTGCTGAACTACGACGCGCCGCGGTACCGGAGGGCCGGCTCATGATTCAGGCGACTTCTCACCGGCGGCCCGCATCGATGAGGCTCTGCTTGACGGCTGCGGCCCTGCTGCTGCTGGCGGGCTGCGAAAACGGCACCGGCGGGGCCGGGGTCGGGACGGCCGCCGGCGCCCTCGGCGGTGCCGCTTTCGCCAACGTGCTCGGCGGCGGCACGGCGGCCATGCTCGGCGGTGCGGCGCTGGGCGGCCTCGCGGGCAACATGGCCCTCGACCGTCCGGCCGAACAGCGGCGGGCGGCCGAACGCGAGGCCTCGCGCGATCGGGAAATGCAGCGCCGGCTCGAGTTCGAGCGGCAGAGCAAGCTGCAGGCGGAACAGGTGCGCCGCGAGATCGAGCAGCAACGCCTGTTCGAACAGTGGAAGCGCGAACGCGGCTACTGACGCCCCCTGTAACCCGGGCGATCCCTGATTCGCAGCCGCGGTCACGGATGGACGTCCCGAGGGCAGCGGGATAGCAGGAAGATCTGCGGCCAGTCGAAGCCGGAGGCCAGGCCGTTTTCGGCCAGCCACTCTTCCTGCAGCTTATAGGCTTCCCATTCCGTCTCGCCTTTGCACAGCCATCGGCGGTTCGAGAATTGGACGTCGTGAATCAGCTCGTGCAGCAGCGTGGAGACGTCTCTGGCGTCTGAAGCGCTCCACGGCAGGACCAGAAAGATCCGTCGGCGACGCAGGTCGTAGGCCGCCCTGAGCTGCGCATCGACGATGATGTCCTTGCCCTCGTAGCGGATGGTCTCGCCCGTATCGCAAAAGGTCACAACCGGGGGATCGCGCATCGTTAGCGCCGTGTCGTAGTCCGTCTTGGCGGCAATCCAGGTCGTGAGCTCCCGGATCAAGGCCGGCGCGACGGTGGGCGGCCCACAGGCAGGGTGGTTGACGTGCGGCTCGGGCTCCGGAACCGCTTGCGTGCGCCGTGCCGCGTCCACGTTCGCGTCCGGCGCCGTGATTTCGGCCAGAGCCGATTGAAAGGGGAAAGCGCCGGCGAGCACAGCGAGCCCGAACAACAGAGCCATCGCGGCCGCCGCCGACGTGTACATTAGCTGCCCCGATTTGTCGCTCATGTCGGCTCGGCAACGGTCTCAGAAACCCAGTAGCGCGAAGTCAATAGATCAGAAGCGATACCGGCGCCGCGATGACCGAGATCAAATGCGCTGGGCCGGCCTCGGTGACGGCCTTCGGCTATCGCTCTTGAAGCAAATGGGAAAACTCGCGTAACCTCCGCGTCGGCCTAGAGGGGAAGTCACCGGTTTGACCAGCCAGTCGACGACGCGCGCGCCAGGCGGTGAGCTTTCCGAGCACGCCTTGAAGTTCGTCATCCTCCTCGGTCTGACGCCGGCGATCATGACCAGCCTGATCGCGCCGCGCTTCTGGTACGAGCAGTTCCTGCGCTGCTTCGGCGACTGCGCGCCGGAGCGGCTGATCGAGCCCCTCCTCGGAGGCCTTCCCGTTTACACCGCGCTCGCGGCCGTTGCCTTCGCGCTCGGCCTCGGCCTTGCGATCGTCCGCCAAGCGCGGTGGCGCGCGCTCCTGCTCATCCCGCTGCTCCTCTTCTTCTTGCGACGCGGGCTCGATATGGCAGGCGACGGCCTCCTGCAGACGCCGCCCGACGGGGACCGCTACTTCCTCGGCGAGTGGCTCTACAACGTCTCGACCTCCGTCGTCTTCATCTGCCTCGCCCTGTCGCCGCGCCGCGTCATCCGGACGCCGGTCTTCGGGGCCTTCGTCGTCCTGCTGGTTCTGGCGATGATCGTCGAGCCGCATTTCGGCTTGGGCGAGTGGCTCTTCTTTCTCGCCAGCTTCGCCGTCGTGCGGATCGTCGTGAACTTCATCAGGGAGAACTGGGCGCTCTTCGCGCGGATCGGCATGGGGCGCACGGCCGTGCTGCTGGGCAAGTCGCTGGTCTTGATGACGCCGATCCTGGTGCTGATCGGCTTCGGGGAGGTCTTGAGACAGAAGGTCGAAACCGTGGCAACCGACGCCGCCTACGCGAACTGCCCGCTGGTCACGAAACGGGACTGGCTGCCTGAAAGCCTGGTGTCCGAGGCCCAGGACCCCACGGCCCCGAATATGCAGTGCACCTCCCAGCCAGAGAACGAAGAGGAGCGGCGCAAGCAGCTGGAGAAAAAGCTACTCATCCATCATCAGAACCTTGCAGCGGTGGATCCCTGTCGACATCTCGGATCGAGCGCCGCGACATCCTCACCCGATTCTGAAACCGGCGAAGCGAAGCCTCCGCCGGATCTCGAGCGCGACCTCTGCTACTACACGGAATTCCTCTACGCCGGCGTTGCGGAAGCGACCAATAACGCGCTGCTGAAGAGCCAGGGTAAGAGATACGAGCTGACCGAAGACATTCGGCGTGGTGCAGACGACGCGGTCGAAACTGCGATGCCCCACGTCAGCATCTACGACGACAGCGTCCGCTGCGAGGACTTTCCCTGGCTGCCCTGCGAGCTTAAGCAAGGCGTCCTATACATCACCGAGAACGCCCTTAACGGCGCCATCGACCGCGCCCGCAGCTCGGTCGTCGGGGGTGTGAACAAAGCGACCCGGAACGTCGAGGAAGTCGACGAAGCCGTCACGAAGGCGGTCATGAGGGAGGTCGACGACACGGTCGAGCAGCTCCGCTTGGCGACGCGGGCGGTGCTCGCCAACGGCTTCGATCTGCTCGGCATCTTCGATCGGGTGCTGCTGCTGCTGCTGGTGCTCGCATTCCTGAAGAGCCTGCTCTTCATCTTCGCCCGTGTCGTCTTTACCTCGGTCGATCCGGACGCGGTGATCGAGTTCGCCGAGCCGGGTGCGATCCTGCCCCGCGGCGACATCAAGGTGCAGGGAAAACGCTATACTTTGACCGGCGAAAAGCGCGTTTGCTATGCCCGTCAGGCACAGGTCGAGGGCATCGCGCCCAGCATCGCCCTGCCGCAACCCTTTGCTTGCGTGCTCAACCGTCTGCTGTCAGGGGTCTACCTGATGAACCGGGCCGACCCGGCACGCGCGCCAGAGGGCCGGATCGTCTTCAAGACCGGCGACGTGCGCCAGTTCGTCGAGTGGGACCTCGCGGACGGGGAAGAGGTGGTCTTCCACTTCAAGGATTTCATCGCGGCCGACCAGAGCGTGAAGTTCTCGACCTTTGCCAGCTTCCGGATTCCGACCCTGCTGATGGGTCGATTGCTCTACCGGGTCGCGGCCGGTCCCGGCCGTCTGATCCTGCGCACCGACGGCGCGGCCGAGACGGTGGACGAGGCCGACGCTACGCTGTCCAAGCCGGTGCACCGGGTCGTCGCCTGGCACCGCGCCGCGCGCTTCAAGCTGGAGGCCGAACAGTCCTTCGCTGACATCTATCTCAGCGGCGTTCACGTCAAGATGACCCCCGGCGATATGGTGGTCTTCGTCGCCGAGGCCGGCGACCGGCGTCGAGTCGGAACCGGCGCGGTCCGTTTCCTCAAGAACTTCATCCTCCCGGTCTGAGCCCCTGCCGCCCGATCCGCGCCGGCGCTCGCCCGACCGCGCCGGCCACGGGTTCTGGCCGACCCTCAGGTGACCCGGAGGGCAGATACGAGCCCAAGATCCGGCCGTCTGGATCTGGCTTTGCGAGAATGGGGTCCTGGCTAGACTGGCGCTACACGTCGTTCTGTTTCAGAAGCTTAAGCCGATCTTAAGTCCTAAAGACTATCACTTTCCGGTTAATTTGTTCGAACGGCGATAGATCCTTCGACAGGCCTCCCAGGGAGCACGGAGTGAGGATCCGATTTCGTGACCCGGGACCTTCAACCGTCGGGTCGTAATCCTGGAGCCGGTTCGCAACCCGCGGTCCCGGCAGGCTGGGGGGCAAAGCACAGCGGATGAGACAGCCATGACAGATCGCAGGAAACCCTCGAGGCGCAGTCTGATCAGCACCGCCGGCAGCGCGGCGCTCCTTGCCGGCCTGGCGCCCAGCATCTTGGTGCCGCGCCGGGCCAAGGGCGCATCCCACAAGACGTTGAAAATACTGCAATGGAACCACTTCGTTCCCGAGTTCGACCGATGGTTCAACGAGGTTTACGTCAAGGAATGGGGCCGTCGGAACGACACCAAGGTGATCGTCGACAACGTCGGGATGACCAGCCTGAACAGCCGCGCGGCGGCCGAGATCGCCGCCCAAAAGGGCCATGATCTCTGCATGTTCCTCAGCCCGCCGTCGAGCTACGAGGAACACGTCATCGACCACCGGGAGATCTACGAGGAGTGCACGCAAAGGTACGGTCGTCCGATCGACCTTGCTATGCGCAGCACCTACAATCCAAAGACGAAAAAGTACTACGGATTCTCGGATAGCTACACGCCGGATCCGGTCAACTACCGGAAGGACCTGTGGGACGACATCGGGGTCTTTCCGGACACCTGGGACGACATCCGGGTCGGCGGCCGCAAGATCAAGGAGAAGCACGGTATTCCGGTCGGGCTGGGACTGGCGCCCGAGCTCGACACCAACATGGCCTTGCGCTCCCTGATGGCCGCCTTCGGCTCGGCCGTCCAGGACGAGGCCGGCGGCGTCGCGCTGAATTCCAGGCAGACGCTCGAAGCTCTCAAGTTCGCCAAGGCGCTCTACCAGGAAGCGATGACCGACGAGGTCTTCGCCTGGGACGCTTCGTCCAACAACCGGCAGATGCTGGCAGGTCAAGGCTCGCTCGCCGTCAACGCGATCTCGATCACCCGCACCGGCGAGAACCAGATCATTCCTGTTGCCAACAACATTTGGCTGGCCAAGGCCGCCAAGGGGCCGGTGCGCCGGATCGGGCTGCACCATCTGATCGATGTCTACGTCATCTGGAACTTCGCGGAGAACATCGAGGGCGCGAAGCAGTTCCTCGTGGACTACGTCGGCCACTCCCAGGACGTCTTCCGGGCCAGCCAGTTCTACAACTTCCCTTGCTTCCCGAAGACCGTGCCGGATCTGCCGAGTCTGATCTCGAACGATCCGCAGGCGACGCCGCCGGACAAGTATGCCGTCTTCGAGGACGTCTCCAGCTGGGTCACCAACCTGGGCTATCCCGGCTATGCGAACGCTGCCGAAGACGAGATCTTCTCCAGCTGGGTGATCTCGACCATGTTCGCCGAGACCGCGAAGGGCCGCATGAGCCCGGAAGAGGCGCTGAGCGCAGGCGACAGTGAAGTCAAACGGATCTTCGAGAAATGGCGCGAAAAGGGCGCGGTGTAGGGCAGCGGCGATGTCTCGGCAGGATCCGGAATATCTCACCGCCTGCGAGACGGCCGCATAGCGTTTCGGAGAAATCGATGCAGATTTGGAAAGCCTTCGCGGCGCTGGTCCTCCTGGTCGGCACCCTGTCCCCGGCCGAGGCCGACCACAAGAAGCGGATCTTCGTCGTCAGCAGCTACCACAAGGAATACCTGTGGTCGCAGTCGACCCAGCGGGGCCTGAGCGAGGCGATGCTGAACTACGGCTATCTGGACGACCGGCAACAGATCGAGGTCTTCGCGGCGGAGGATGCCGTCGAAAGCTCGAAGGCGGTGATCAAGAAGGCCTGGATGGACACCAAGCGCAGGAACAGCGCGCTGAACATCGCCAACGCGACCCATCGGATCATGCAGGCGATCGAGGAGTTCCAGCCCGACCTTGTCCTGCTGGGTGACGACAACGCCGCCAACTACATCGGCAACCAGCTTCTGGACACCGAGACGCCCGTCGTCTTTTGGGGCATAAACGGCTTGCCCCTGAAGTACGGTTTGGTCGAAAGCATGGATGCCCCGGGCCACAACGTCACCGGGGTCTGGCAGACCGGCTACCACAAGGAGAGTTTGGAGTTCCTGCACGCGCTGGTGCCCAGCGCCAGGACCTTCGCGATCCTGGCCTGCGATTCCGTGACCGCGCGCCCCAATATCAAGCAGATCCAGGCCCTGGCCAGAAGCGGAAAGCTCCCACTCGAACTGGTCGACGTCGTGGTCACCAACTCCTTCTCGGAGTTCCAGACGCGGGTGCTGGAGCTGGCGGAGACGGTGGACGCCTTCTTCATCCTCAACCACGACACTTTCCGGGACGACGACGGAAACCACATCGACATGCTCGAGGTCGGCAGGTGGTACTTGGAGAACGTTGGCAAGCCGGAGGCGTCCCACGAGGATCAGTTCGTCCGGGAGGGCATGCTGCTGACGGCCAACGACTCGGGCTATAACCAGAGCTACAAGGCCTTCGAGATGGCCTACGACATTCTCGAGCAGGGCCTCAATCCCAGCCGGATGAGAACCGTGACCCCGCAGAGGGGTCCCCTGATGATCAATCGCCGGCGCGCGGAGATGCTGGGCATCGAGCTGGAGGACCGGATGGACATGATCGACATCGTCGTCGAAGAGTCCATCGCCCTTCAGGACTGAAGCTGTCGATGGCGAGCACCGAAAATCGCGGGATCTCGATCTTCCTTAGGATCCTGTTCGTCTTCATGATGGTGAACATCGCCACCAGCAGCATCCTGATTTTCCTGGCCTACAACTTCAGCCACGACTCCACAGAACGACGGACCAAGGAGACCATCGCACAGCAGATCGACACCATTCATCAGATCTTCGACCATCAATTGATCACCGATCTCAACAGGTCTCTGAGCACGGTCGCGGCTTCATCGGCGCTCGATGACTATCTGCAGGCTTCCATGGTGGAGCGGGTGGTCGCGCAGAAGAAGCTGGAACGCATGTTTCTCCAGCTCGTCAGGGACTTCGAGGAATTTCAGGGCGCGAGCTTCATCAACGGCGACGGCGACGTGATGATCGAGGTGGCCGGTAGCGCGCGCCGCCGTGAATCCATCAATCTCGAAACCGAGAGTCCGGTATCGACAGGCATCACCGATCCGGCTGCCTTCGAAGCCACCGCCCGGCTCTTCATGCGACTCAAGGCCATTCCGGTCCTGCTTTCCTCGGGAAATATGGAATGGTTTATGCCGCCGAGAGAGATGGCGATCAGCAGCCCCTTCATCGATCAAGACGGCACGATCTCCTTTGTCGCAGGGCTCGCCAAGATTGATCTCGATACGGGGACTTTCGGCGGGATCGTCGCAATCCGCCACAGCTTGGACGATTTTTTGGACGGGCTCCGCTCGGTCACCTTTCTCAATGAGAATCCGATCTGGGTCTTCGACGAGAACGGCAAGACCTTGCAATCACCCGAGAACGAAGATGCCAGCTTCGATCCCAGGTCGCACTTCGCGGATGGGTTCCAGGGATCGCTGGCGATCGCCAGGGTGGACGCGGGAATTGTCGCGTATCAGGACTTCGCGATCTCACCCGGAACGCCCTTTCTACGGGTCGCCGTCGCGATACCCACGACGCTCCTGCTCAAGGACTTCGCCCCCGCCGTTCGATTCTTTACGGCGGTTCTCATCGCGTCGCTGATGGTCGTCCTCGCAGTTGCCTTCTACGTCTCCCGGTACCTCTCCAAACCCATCGTCGAGCTGGCGTCGGCCGCGTCACGGCTCGCCGGCGGCGATCTCGAGACCCGGGTCAAGGTCAGGACCACGGGCGAGGTCCAGGTCCTGGTGGATAGCTTCAATCGGATGACCGAGCGCTTGCGCGACAGCATCGCGTCCCGCGACGAGTCGCTGCATTCGCTCGAGGCCGAGGTCGCGGTTCGGACGCGCGCGGAAGTGCAGCTGAAGCGACAGGCGGAGGAGATCACCAAGGCGCGGATCGCGGCCGAGGACGCCAGCCGGGCGAAGTCGAGCTTTCTCGCGAGAATGAGCCATGAGATCCGGACCCCGATGATCGGCGTCCTCGGGATGACGGATCTCCTCGGCCGCACCGAGCTGGCGGAACGCCAGCATCGCCTCGTCGGCATCTTGCGCCAGTCGGCAGAGACGCTGCTCAGCATCATCAATGACATCCTGGACTTTTCGCGCATCGAGGCGGGCAAGCTGGTTCTTGACCGGATCGAGTTCGAACTGCGCGAACTCGTCGCCGACGTGGCCGAGTTGCTGGCCGAGCCGGCCCAGAGCAAGGCGCTGGAGATCGTCTACGCCCTGGACGAGGCGGTCCCCGAATGGGTCGTCGGAGATCCCCATCGGCTCCGGCAAGTTCTGATGAACCTAATCGGCAACGCGATCAAGTTCACCGAGGAAGGCGAGGTCGAGGTCAAGGTGGCGCTCGAGGGGACCGCAGAGGACGGTGTCGTCCTCATGTTCCGGGTCCGCGACACTGGGATCGGCATCGACCTCGACAAGCGGACCGACCTTTTCGAAGCATTCGAGCAGGCTGACGGTTCGATTTCCCGGCGCTACGGCGGAACCGGGCTGGGCCTTTCGATTGCACGCCAGTTGGTCGCGATGATGGGTGGCCAGATGGGCGTGGAAAGCGAGACCGGCGGCGGCTCGACCTTTTGGTTCACGGTTACACTTGGACGCGGCTGCGAAGAGCCAGCGGCAAGATCTGGTCGCCTGTTCGACCTCTCTGGCGCCCGAATCCTTGTGGTCGACGACAACGCCACGAACCGGGAGGTGCTGTGCCAGTACCTGGGCAACTCCGGTGCCGCCTGCCTTGAGGCCGATAACGCGGTCAAGGCTCTCGCCATACTCAATGACGAAGACTTCGACGTTGCGATCCTGGACGTGGCGATGCCCGAGATCGATGGCGTGGAACTGGCCCGGCGGATCGCTTCGTCTGCGGACATCGCCGAAACCCCGTTGGTCTTGCTGACCTCGATCGGCGGCGAGGAGAGCCGGGAGCTGGCGCAGGGGCTGGAGGTCGCCGGCTTCCTGACCAAGCCGGTCCGACCGAAGGAGCTCTGTCAACAGGTCGCCCGGGTCTTGCGCCGACCGGACGCCGCAGCGGATGACCAGTCCGCGATCGCCGCCGGGTCGGCCGGATCGGGTGCCGCGCCCGCGTTGCAGGCCAGCGTCCTCCTGGCCGAAGACAATCCGGTCAACCAGGAGGTCGCCCGGGAATACCTGGAGGCGCTGGGCTGTCGGGTCGACGTCGTCGAGACCGGCGCCGCGGCGCTGCTCGCCTACGAGGCGGGTGCGCCCGACCTGATCCTGATGGACTGCCAGATGCCCGAGATGGGAGGCCTCGAGGCGACCCGCTGGATCCGCGATCTTGAGCAATGCGATGAAGGCCGGGCCCGGATACCGATCATTGCGGTGACCGCCTTCACCGTCGAAGGCGAGCGCGACCGTTGCCGGGCCGCCGGCATGGATGACTACCTCGCCAAGCCTTTCGACCAGGAGGCGCTTCTTGATGTCTTGAAGCGCTGGCTGCCCAAGTTGCAGCTCGATGGCGGCGCGGCCGCGGCGGCGGATTCCGACAGGGTTCTGGCCGAGGTTCACGGCGAAGTCCTCGATCAGGGCGCGCTCGACAAGATCCGGCGCGTCGGCGAGGCCACGGGGC
This sequence comes from Kiloniellales bacterium, assembly GCA_030067055.1. Next base: position 13,494 of record JASJAL010000252.1, read on the forward strand.
GCGACGTTCTGTCCAGGGTGATTGAGATCTACCTGGAGAACACGACCAAGGAGCTCGACAATCTCTCGGCGGCAATCGAGCGTGCCGACGGCACCGCGGTGGCGCAGCTGGCCCACAGGCTGAAGTCGAGCAGCGGCAACCTCGGAGCTCAGCGCCTGGTGGAGCGGTTCAGGCGGTTGGAACGAAGCGGCCGTGAAGACACCCTGGGCGACGCGTCGAAATTGCTGGCCGAGATCCGGGGCGAGTTCAAGAAGGCCAAGCGGGCGCTTCAAGCAGAGCTGCAGGGTCCAGACCAGTTGCCGGAGAGCGCGTGATGGGCGCGTCGGAAGCGCAGCGCCGGACGCCCCTGGTTCTCGTCATCGACGACGATGCGACCCAACGTGTCCTGGTCCAGGAAACCCTGCGCCAGGCCGGGTTCGACACCGACGAGGCCGAGAACGGAACCGATGGCATCGTAAGGACCGCCGAGATAAAGCCCGATCTGGTGATCCTGGACGTGGTTATGCCCGACCTCGACGGCTTCACGGTGTGCCGGGGCTTGCGGGGTAATCCTAAGACCATGCACATCCCGATCCTGATGATCACCGGGCTGGAGGACGAAGACTCGATCGAGCAGGCCTTCCAGGCCGGCGCGACCAACTTCCTCACCAAGCCGATCAACTGGGCGCTGCTGCCTCACCACATCAGGTACATCTTGCGGA
>JASJAL010000253.1 GCA_030067055.1 Kiloniellales bacterium
GTCAGCTCCTTCATCACCAAGCCGGTCACCTTCGAGGGGCTCTGCGGCGTGGTCAAAACCCTGAGCCATTATTGGTTCGAGATCGTCGCCCTCCCGCCCGAGTGCCACCCGGCCATCTCGTCTCCCTGAGCAGGGGCCTATCGACCGGCAGCTTCACACCGCTTGGCCGGCCTGATCCGCCGGTTTCTCCGTCTATCTCGATCGAGGAAGACCGTCCTCGCGACTCCCGCCGCCACCTCTCGGGCGAGGCAGACCCGCAAGGGGATCCTTCAGGAACTCCGGCCTAGTTTTCCAAGAGAGCAATAGGCGGCCTGGTCAAGGGCATTCGCAGGAAAAATTTCCGACCGGCCGCGTCGGCGGTTGTCGACAATTTGATAGATCGCGTCCGCCAGCGAAGCAGCCGCGGCGCCCTACGACAATTCGGAAAATCTTCCTACGCGAGCGCCAGCACGGCGTCGCGATCCGGGCTCGCGCCATAGTTCGCCGGCAGGAATGCCGGCTAACTTATTGACTTGACGCCTCTATCCATAGAGCCAGCGGCGCTTCTCACCCGCTAGCCAAGAAGTCACGACAAGTATTGGCGCCAGTGATTGGGTTTTGTCTCGAATTTTATGAGTTTATATTTTGTTATATTCTGACACTTAACACTCTTTTAACTGGACAACATTAGAGATTTACCTAATGGCAGGAAATATCCTGTAATACATAAGAATTACTTGGCTCCATTGTGCCTACTGCGGGCAAGGTTCAGGGATTACTGGGGGGCTCATGAGTTCTCAAGCATTGCGCGTCCTTTTGGTTGAGGACGATGAGGACGATTATTTCTTGGCGTGCGACGTCCTGAAATCGATCGGGTCGGCGCGCTACGATATTGTTTGGTGCGAGACATTCGACAAGGCGTTCGACGCCATCAAGACTCAGCACTTCGATGTCGCACTCATCGACTATCAGATTGGCGGCAGGACCGGCATCGATTTCGTGAAAACGGTCAATGCCGGCGGCATCGACGTTCCGATGATCCTGCTGACCGGTCTGCGCGACCAAGGCATCGACATTGCCGCTAGTGAGGCCGGTGCCTCAGATTACCTCAACAAGGATGAGCTTACGCCGTCGGTCGTCGAACGCTCCATCCGCTACGCCTGTGCGAACGCTGCCAATCGACGGTCCCTGGCGGAATGGGGCAGCCTGCTTCAGACCACGCTCGACAATACCGGGTCCGGACTCGCCGCGGTCGATGCGTCCGGGCAGCTGGTCGCCTACAACCAGCGCCTAAGCGAGCTGATCAGTCAGATCAGCCCGCAGATCGGCCCGGTCGCCATTCCGCTCACATCCGGCGATGAGGATGCGAGCAGGCTCGGGGCTTGTGTCGCGGAGATCCTCAGGAGAACCAACGCCGGTGGACTTGGCGGCAATGAGTTGCGCACGCTCGACGGCCGGATCCTGGATCTCGACGTGAATCGGACCGACGAAGGTGGGTCGGTCGTGGTGATCCGCGACATTACCGAGCAGAAGTTGTTCGAGCAGAGCTTGAAGGATGCAAAGGAAGAAGCCGAGGCAGCAAGCCGCTCGAAGACGATCTTTCTGGCAACGATGAGCCATGAGCTCCGAACGCCGTTGAACGCGATCATTGGCTTCTCGGAACTGATGCTGCGCGGCGTAGGCGGTGAGCTTCAGCCGACCACCTACAAGTCATACATGGAGGACATCCTCGGCAGCGGCCGCCACCTTCTCGAGTTCATCAATGAAATTCTGGAGTTCTCGAAGGCGGAAGGCGGACAGAGCGATATAAACAAGGAAGACCTCCATCTCAAGTCGGAGCTGGACTTCTGTCTTCGGCTCATAACTCCCAGTGCCAAGAAATCGGGAGTCAATCTTAAGTCGGATTTCGAGGGTTTCAACGGCTGCATCTTCGCCGATCAAACCGCCTTTCGCCGCATGGTCATCAATCTGCTGTCGAACGCCGTCAAGTTTACCTCTGAGGGCGGCGTCGTTGATCTCCTGGCCAAACAGGGCGAAGACGGCTCGGTGTCGATCTCGGTGGCAGATACCGGAATTGGCATTCCTGAGAACCAACTGCCGTTCGTGCTCCAGCCCTTTCATCAGGTCCATGATGGCGCCGACCGCCCCTACGAAGGGAGCGGCCTTGGCCTAGCCATTGTGAACTCCTTGGCCAAGTTGCACGACGCCAAGCTGATAGTGGACTCGGTTGTTGGCTCTGGAACTACGGTCACGCTCAAGTTTCCCCAAGCGGCTGTCACAGCCGGGCCGGGCGATTCATGGAGCCGGACGGTGGCCATGTAGTTCGAATGGTCGCAACTGCAGCATCGAACGATCGCGCGATGAACGGGGTTCACCGCTCGAAGTTCTAAGAGCCTAGTTCTCGAGTTTCACAAATAGTCATGGCAGCGAACTGCCGTTTCTTGTCTACGCGGGGGTGGAAAGTGTCGGAAGTCCAATTGAGCACAGTTGACGTCAATATCGAAGACCGGCGCTTCTCGCAGTCAGCGAATACCGGAATTGGTGTCGTTGAAGCCTGCCCTCTGGGCAGAGACAGCGTGGAAGGCGGAGCTCACGATCAGGAGGTCGCCGGTCGGCCTTTGCCTCATCTTCTGCTGGTATTGACCTTCTCCATCTTGGGTCTCGGACTCATCTGGTGGGGGAATGCTCGGCTCGCACCGTTGCTCCTAGATAGAGCGGCGGTTGAAGAGGTCGCAGCGACCCTTGCCGCCGGCTCGAACTACGCGACCTATGACCTGAATATCGAGAGCCGAGCATTGCGGCGTGCTCACATCGCCAATCTCGAGGAAACGCCTGAAGTCGCCGTTCTTGGGGCGAGCCACTGGCAGGAGGCGCACAGCTACCTGGTCCCGAACAGGTACTTCTATAACGCGCACGTCCATCGCGACTACTACGAGGACGTCCTGGCGGTGACCGAGATGTTTGTGAGCAGCGACAGGCTGCCCAAGCAGATGATCATCACGATCCGCGACAATTTCTTCACGCCGGTCGCCGACCGGACCGATTTCCTCTGGATGCCGACAATTCCCGACTACAGGAAGATGGCCCGCCGGCTGGACCTGACGGCTCATCCCTGGGTCGACACCGTTCCCTGGCCCCAAATCCGTGAATCCCTGTCGCTTGCCGCACTCGAAGCGAACGTCGAACGCTGGGCCAATGCGCCGGTTCAACCACATGTGACGACGGCGCTGAAGCTGGATTCCTTAGACATCCTGCTTGCCGACGGATCGATTAAATGGTCCAGGGAGCACGACGCGCTTTTCACGGCGGAGTACGCGCGCGCCCGCGCGCTGGAATTTGCCGAGCAGCGCCGGGACGATCCCCCCAGGATCGATCCCTATGGCGTGGCCGTCGTGGACCGTCTGCTCACTTTCCTCGATGAACAGGGCGTCGAAGTCTTCCTGGCCCATCCGCCCTTCAACCCGATCTTCTACGATGCTGTGCAGGGTTCGCCCTACGCAGAAGGGCTTGAGGCGATCGAGGCGCTGACGCGCGACTTCGCGCAGAGGCATGGCTTGCCCATCATCGGAAGCTTCAATCCCCACGATCTGGGGTGCGGCGCTGAGCTCTACATCGACGCGGAGCATTCGAACCCCGAATGCCTGCAGAAACTCCTGAACCAGTACGTCGAGCTGGATCAACCGAGCGATTCGCCGTCTGACCGACCCCTGGATCTCGTGGCGACCAAACCGAGCGAAATCAAATGATATTCAATTCCTTCGAATTCCTGCTGCTCTTCTTCCCGGCAGCCTATATAGGTTTCGTCCTGATTCACCGGGTCGGGGGCTGGCGAGCGGTCTATCCATATTTGGCAGCGGTCTCATTGGCCTTTTATGCCCACTGGAGCTTGCTCCTGGTGGCGGTCTTGGCTGCGTCGGTTTTCTTCAACTACTCGATTGCCAGCGCGCTCATCGAACTGCGCAGCAAGAGGTTGATAGCAAAGTCGCTCCTCCTGCTTTCCGTTGGCGCGAACATCGCGGCTCTGTGCTACTTCAAGTACACGAACTTCTTTATCGACACGGTCAATACCGTCGCTGGAACAGGCTTTAGCCATCTCGACCTGATTCTGCCGGTTGGCATTTCCTTCTATACCTTCATTCAAATCGGGTTCCTGATCGAGGCCTATAATGGGACCGCGCAGCGGCCGACCTTCGACAGGTACGCTTTGTTCGCCACCTTCTTTCCCTGCGTCACCGCGGGACCGCTCGTCCTCCAGAGCGAGATGTTCAGCCAGATGGGAGAGCGCGACGATCGCGCCTTCTCGTCTTGGCGGGTCATGGTCGGCACCACGATTTTCTGCATGGGCCTGTTCAAGAAGGTCGTCTTTGCGGACACCATCGCACCATACGCCGACCAGCTGTTTGTCGGAGTCGCGGGTGGTGCGGGGGTCGACCCCCTGACGGCGTGGGTTGGATCCGTCTGCTACACCCTTCAGCTGTATTTCGATTTCTCGGGGTACAGCGATATGGCGGTCGGACTGGGCTACTTGTTCGGAATCAAGTTGCCGCTGAATTTCAACTCGCCCCTGAAGGCGACCAGCATCTCAGATTTCTGGCGCCGTTGGCACATGACGATGACCCGGTTCTTCACCAATTTCCTCTTCAGCCCTTTGGCGATGAAGAATACGCGGAAGGCACTGTCCAGGCGCTACGGCCGCTTCCACCGCTACTTCGTCACCGCGGCCTGGCCGGTAACCTTGACCTTCCTGGTTGCCGGGATCTGGCATGGTGCCGGTTGGACCATGGTCGTCTACGGCCTCATTCACGGATTGGCTCTCGCGGTGAATCTCGGCTGGCGGGAATACAAGATGCCGACGCTACATCCCTTCGTCGGCTGGCTGCTGACCATGTGCGTGGCCGTCAGTGCGCTCGTGGTCTTCCGCGCGCCCGATCTTTCGACCGCCGGTCAAATCCTGGCGAGCATGTGGGGCGTCTCGTTCCTGCACGACGGCGCCGCCGCGGCCACCGCGGTGCAGCTCGATTTCGATTGGGCCCTGCCGCTGATGTTCCTTCTCGGTTCCGTCGTGCTCATCTCGCCCAACACGCAGGAGATCCTGCGCAACTACTGGGTGAGCTCCGATCCGAAGCCGGCCGAAGAGCAGTTCTCCAAGTGGGCGCTCATATGGAAGGCAACGCCAAGCTGGGCCTTCGCCATGTCGGTCGTCATCGTCTTGGCGCTGGGCTCAATTAAGGGCTATTCAACGTTTCTATACTATAAGTTTTAATCTGATTAACCGGAGCTTAACATGAACGACCTGAGCCCCAGCTTGGTGGATATTGTCATCCCCTTGCCCAAGACTGTCGACCCGGAGTTGGCCAGCGACATCGAGAAGGAGTCGGTTTTCGTGTCGCCCTACATCGACCGGATCGTGGTCGAGGATGACTATGCATCAGCCCGGACGTTCATGAAAAGCGATGCGCCTCTGGAAGAGGTGAAAGACAAAGCGACCCGCTACCTCGAGACCATGGCAAAGCAGGTGAGCGGCTTCGACGTGAAGGTCTTTCTCGAGAATGAGCGCTCGGACAAGGAGCCCTACCTGGCGGACGCTAATCTCGCGCTCGCCGAGGCCGGATGGCTGCACGACTATGGCAAGGGTCAGGTCGCTTATTCCGGGCCGGTCCTGAAGCTTGCTCGACTGATCGACGCGAAGGCAGCTGAGCTCTACGCTAAGAGGCTAGATGCCGAAGACGGGCACTTCCCGGCTCTCGTGGATGCCGAGACGCTGCACAAGTGCGGCTACTTCGACTCTCATCCGAACGCTGTCACCTTTATCGGCAACATGTTGGAGGACTTCGACGCGATCGAGGAATTTCGCGTCGCGAACTCCTGCTCCGAAGGCGCGCTCCTGCCGCCTCAGGACCACGTTCACGTCGACGGCATGTGCCTGAACCCCGCGGCTTGCTTCCCCTGCTATCCGACACTGAAGGGAAGGGTGTTGGAGAAGGGTGGCTGCTTCAGCTGGCTTGGTCGAGTGTTCCGCTACGAGTCGCGCAACATTTCCGGGCTCGAGCGCCTCTACGAGTTCAACGTGCGGGAGCTGGTCTACGTCGGAAGCGAGGCCTTCACCCACGAAAGTCGGGAAAAATCGCTCGAGTGCGTCAAGGACTTGATTCAATTCTTCGACCTCGACGCAGTCGTTCAAACCGCGACCGATCCCTTCTTCGCGACGGTGTCGGCTGCAAGGAAGTTCTGGCAGCAGGCGCAAGAGGTTAAGAACGAGATCCTGATCCCGGTTGCGCGTGCCGACGGGTCGCGGAAAGTCCTGGCCTGCGGCTCGATCAATCTCCACGGCAACTTCTTCGGAACTCGCTTCGAAATCGTTGGTGCGGAGGGGGAACCGGCGAGCACCGGTTGCGTCGGCCTTGGGATCGAACGCTGGGTCCTGGCGTGCTTCAGCCAGCATGGCCTCGATCCGGATCGTTGGCCGGCCGCCGTGCGGGAGCGCATCTTCTGAACTTGAGCCTGTCTAAATGAAACTCGACGCGAGCGACATATCAGCGTCCTCGACCACGTAGAAATGGAATCCCACGATGCAGCTGGAAACCCTTTTCGCCAATCTCCTTCAAGAGCCGGTTGAATCGATTACCGACGAAACCAGTCCACGCAACACGCGCTCTTGGGATTCGCTCAAGCATCTCGAACTCGTCATGGCGATCGAGGGTACGTACTCGGTTCAGTTCTCAATGCCGGAGATCGTTGGCTTGAACTCGGTCGGCAGTATTCGTCAGATGCTCAAGCTGAAGGGCGTGGAAGCCTGACGCCAGGGTGGGTCCCGACGGACCCACTTGAATATCCCCTGAATTGATCTTGTTCGAAGTTTGTAGCGCCCCGGAACGTTGCTCCGGGGCGTCGCCTTTGCCGCCTCGCTGCACACCTGTCCGCGCCTCGCCATCATTGTCATCGAAACATCGGCCATCTATCGTGACCGAGCCGGTCAAGGATGAGAATGGGGGATGCGATGCTCACTCAATACGAAATGCAGCCCATTCACGTATTGATGTTGAGCATTCTCGTCCTCTACCTCGGCTTCTTTCTGAATCGCAAGATCAGCTTCCTCAGCGAGTACTACATCCCGCCGGCGGTCACCGGCGGCTTGATCTGCAGCGTCATCGTCGCCGTGATCTACGGCACGGCCGATCTCGAGATCGCCTTCGATATGCAGATCCGCGACGTTCTGCTGCTGGTCTTCTTCAGTACGATCGGCCTGTCGGCGAAGCTCCGCACCTTGGCCGCGGGTGGCAAGGCGCTGGTGATCCTGGTTCTGATCTCGGCGGTCTTCCTGCTGTTTCAGAACACGACCGGCGTCCTCTTGGCCATGGTCTTCGGCGACCACCCCGGCTACGGCTTGATGGGCGGCAGCATCTCTTTCGCTGGCGGCCACGGCACCTCGATCGCCTGGGGCGCGGAGGCTGAGGAGGCGGGCCTCGAGGGCGCGACTGCAATCGGCATTGCCTTCGCCACCTTCGGCCTGATTGCAGGGGGCTTGCTCGGCGGTCCGATCGCCCACTGGCTCATTCAACGACATCGTCTGGATCCCGGTGCGGCCGACCGGGCGGCAGTGGTCCAGCAGGAATCAGCCAGCGATGATGGCCGTGAGGGCGACCTTTTCCACATCTTGACGGCCATTCTCATGCTGGCCGTCTGCGTCGCCCTGGGCGATACGGTCAACCGGTACTTGTTCGAACAGGGGGTGCTGCTGCCGGGCTTTCTCACCGCGATGGCCGTCGGCATTGCGATCACCAACCTCTCGGACGTCTTGAAGTTCGAAATCCATCCCGTGACGATCAGCAAGTTCGGCGAGATCGCCCTCAACGTCTTCCTCGCCATGAGTCTGATGAGCATGCAGCTCTGGTCCCTGGCGGCGGCCGTCGGTCCGATCCTGGTGGTGCTGATGGCTCAGATGTTGGTGATCACGGTCATAGTCGTCTTCGTGGTGTTCCGCATCATGGGCCGGAACTACGACGCCTGCGTCATCTCCGCCGGCTTCGTCGGTCTCGGGCTGGGTGCCACGCCGGTCGCGATCGCCAACATGGACGCGCTGACCACCCGCTTCGGCCCATCGCCGAAGGCTTTTCTGGTGGTGCCGCTGGTCGGTGCGTTCTTCATCGATATCTTGAACGCCCTGGTCATAAAGTTCTTCGTCGGCCTGCTGCCTCCGATTTGATCTCTCGCTTGGGAAACTTTCCTCGGAGCCCCGACCTGGGTTCTTCGACTTGGTGCAGCCGCGCCTACTTTTGAGCGAAGGCCCAGACGACCACCGGCCACCCCGGCTCGTTCTTCAGACTTCCGAACAGGCCGCGGCGCGGCCAGGTGCCGTCCATGTGGGCCTTGATCCAGGCGCGATTGCCCCAGGCACCGGTGCGGATGCGCTCAAGCTCCCAGCCGCATTCGGCCAGAAAGTGGCGCAGGCCGTCCTCGCTCCAGCGAGAGCAGTCGAGGGGCCCATCGTGGAGGCGCACGAGGAACGGCGTGGCGCAAAGGAACCAGCCTCCGGGCCGCAGCATGTCAAAGACGTTTCGGCCGGCACGGTACGGCCACTCCAGGTGCTCGAAAATCTGATCGGCGATGATCAGATCGAACTGATCCTCGAGCTTGTCCTAGCAGATGTCGAAGTCCGGATACTTGGTTTCCCGGTAGGACTTGAAGCCGTGCTGCTGGTAGTTGTGCCCCGAGGAGATTTCCAGGGCATCGAGCCTGTCCGGCCCGAGTTCCCGAATGAAGGCGTTGCAGGTCTCGTAGAGCACGATCCGGGACCAGTCCCGGGTATCGTAGAAGGGGATCAGATCTCCGCGCTTGAGCCGAAGCTTCTGTTCCTCGGAAAGCACCCGGCGCGCCAAGTTCGTGACCAGGACGTTCAGTGCGCCCATAGGGACCTCCTGCTTGCTCCCGCGAAACCACGCCTGCGCTCGTCGCTGAATTGACGACGGCGAGAAGACGCCGCTGGAAAACATGATGAAACTGAGAACCGCATTCTTCGCCGTTGCCGACCCCGAGAGCTGGAGACTACACGCCTGGGTCACCCTGCCGATAGACCGGTTGCGGCCTATCGGCGCCTCCGCGCTTGGCGGCTGACAAGAATACCTCCGGCTAGTTGTCTCTCAGCAGGTCGAACCTGCGCCTTTCGACCTCCGCGCGTCGCTCGTCACCTGCCGCGATGCAGAGGTCGGGCGCATAGAGCTGGCACGGACCGCGCTTTGCCAGGGCTTTGTCGAGCTGATCCAGAAGCTCGCCCGGCTCGAGGTCAGACGGAGCGGCGATCCGCCCGGTAACGACGTGCTTTTCCATCCCTTCGTGATGCTCATGATCGAGATCGGGATCGCGCCAGCAACCGGAGCACAGGATCTGGAAATTCTCCGAATGTGAGTAGACGACCGCGTCTGCCTCCAGGTCGACGCTCACGTCGGCAAGCTGGCGCCGTTCTTCCTGCGTGCCGGCGAAGTCGAAGAACCGGTAGTTCCGCCGGACCAGGGTCGCCAGGTGAGGAAAGACGGCCACCTTGGTCTCGCCATAGGTGTGATAGGTGATCGGAGCGCCGTCGAAGAGCACGACGTCGCCGAAGTCGACACCCAGATCCTGGTACAGCACGCTGCGAACGATCCCGTGGCAGGGACTCAAGCGTTCGATCCAGATCGACTCCTGCAATCCCGGGTCGTCGGTCTCCGCGCTCCGTTCGGCGAGTGGCCGCTCGGCGAGCTTCACCTTGCATTGAGGATAGGGGCCTTCGGGCAGGCCGAAGCGGCCCATCTCGATCGTCTGCTCCATTCGCTTCCAGATGTCCAAGGCAAGCTCGCCCTCGCCAGCGCCGGTCGCACAGATCCCGAGGTTCCATTCGATGCTCTCGACCGACTCCTCGGCCAGGCGCGCTGCGGTCCGGTTCGCTTCCATGCCCTCTGCGAACCGGCCGCGCGTCTTGTAGAAGAGGCCGAGGTTGTAGTGGTACGCGCTTTTCTGCGGGTTGACCTCGGTGAGGCGCCGATAGCAGCGCTCGGCGATTTCGTCGCCCTGACGCGCCATCATGCGTGCCGCCGTGGCCAGCCCGCAAAGGATGTCTTCCTCTCCGGCTTGGCCCTCGAAATCCTCGGCAAAGGCCGCGAGCTTCTCGACGACATCTTCGAAGACCGGGTCCTCCGGTGGTGGGGCGTTCAGATCATCGATGTCACGAGCGGATTCTAGACATTCGCCGAGCGTCTTCAGGATATCGACGTTTTCCGGGTGAGATTCCGCGATTTCCGAAAGAACCTCCGCGGCGCCCGTCCATGGGAGCCCTTTACGCTCGACGATTCGAAGCAGGGACACTGCGGCCTCCTTCTGGTGGCGCTGCGCGGATCTGAGTGGCTGCAGATTGTCCCACAGAGCGTCCTCCCGCCCGGCCTCCGCGTCTTCGAGGATCACCGCCTCGAGGGCCTCGATCTCGTCGTCGGTGAGGATCTTGCTGGGAAATCCGGACATGGGAGCACTCCCTGGCCAAGTCATCCAGAATTCGGCCGCTGGGCGCGGTTCGCGGTGTCAGCAGTCTGCCGCCAAGTGGTTTACGCTTCGTGTCTTGCCGACACCTCGGCCTCGAGCATGATCGTTTCACGCCGCCACGGCGTGGAGCATGGATCTTGATCTAGCGCAGGCTGCGGGCAAAGGCCCGGATGTCCTCGACCAGCAGCTCGGGTTCCTCCATGGCGGCGAAGTGCCCGCCGCGCGGCATCTCGGTCCAGTGGGTCACGTTGTAGATCCGCTCCACGTAGCTGCGCGGCGGCCAGGACAGCAGCTCCTCCGGGAAGAGGGCGCAGCCGGTGGGGACCTCGACCCGACGGCCCTGCGGCGAGAGGACGCGGCCGCCTTCCTCGCGCCGGCCGTAGTAGATCCAGCTTGCGGTGTTGAAGCTGCCGGTGACCAGATAGACCATGATGTTGGTCAGGATCTGATCCTTGGTATAGACGCTCTCGATGTCGTCGCCTTGGGTGTCTGACCAGGAGTTCCACTTCTCGACGATCCAGGCGGCAACACCCACCGGGCTGTCCATCATCGCGTAGCTCAGGGTCTGGGGCTTGGTCGCCTGCTGGGTCCGGTAGCCCATCTCGGGCTCCTGCTCTTGCTCGAAGCGCGTGGCCCAGGCCTCTTCCTCCGCGCCCTGCGGACCGTCGGGATGGCGCATGGTCAGGATGTTGATGTGGATCCCGCGGCAGGCTGGGGTGTGCTCGTAGCCGAGCCAGCTCGATATGGCGCCGGCCCAGTCTCCGCCCTGGGCCAGGTAGCCCTCGTAGCCCAGCACGCCGGTCATCAGTTCCGCGAAGACACGGGCCATCGCCCGCGGCCCCATGGGGCGGTCGGGCTTGCCAGAGAAGCCGAAACCCGGCAACGCGGGGGCGACCACGTCGAAGGCGTCGTCTTCGCGGCCGCCGAAGCGCTCGGGATGAGCCAGCGGTTCGACGATTTCCGAGAACTCGAAGACCGAGCCCGGCCAGCCGTGGCTGATCAGGAGCGGCAGAGGGGCGGGTCCGCTGCCCTTCTCGTAGAGGAAGTGAATGTCGAGGTCCCCGACCGGGGCGGTGTATTGCGGGAGACGGTTCAGCTCGGCCTCCTGCGCCCGCCAGTCGAAGTCCTTGAGCCAGTAGGCACAGAGCTCTCTCATGTAGCCGAGGTTGGTCCCGTAGGCCCAGCCGTCGTCCGCCGGCATCTCGTGCCAGGCGTAGGCGGCGACCTTGGCGCGGATCAGTGCCAGGGTCTCGTCGGGAACGGCGATCTGGAAGGGCCGGAGCGTCGCCATCTGTCTCTCCCCGCGCTTTGTCGCCTGTACCATTAACCTATTACGTGAGCCCGGCGCCGGACGATAGGCCCGTCGTCTCGCCCGCCTCGCTGCCCTCGACGTCGCGGGTGTCGCCCCGGCGCAGCCGGATAGGTTTTTCTACCATCGCTATCTTGTTCCTGTTTTGTTCTTACTTTAGCTTCAAGGCATGGGTGAGGTCGACGAACGGAAATTCAGTCTTTCCTACGCTGCTTGGAAGGCGAGCCGGTTCCTGCCGAAGGCCCGCGGCCGCGGCGAGGGGGTCGAGGCCTACGGCGTCTTCGTTCGGACCTTCGAGAAGGAGATCGAACTGGCCGGCTATCGGATCGTGAAGGCGAAGCCGCCGGCGCGGCCGCATTCGGGTGGGGATTAGGCACCTTGGCCGTGCCGCCTAGGGTTCCTGCCGTCGCGGGGTCCTCTTCGTCTGGGCAGGGGACCATGGAAAAGTCAGGCTCTGTGCGGCCTCCGCGGGCTTGGCCTCTTGTCGTCCCCGCTTACCCGGATCGGGGGCTTCATCGCTGTTGAAAATCCGGCCTTGCCTGTCTAGTCTCCCGAGGATTGGCTCCTAGACGTAAAGTCAAAGAACAAGATCGGCAGATTTGGGGGGAGAATGACTTGGCAATGCTCGGATGACCGGCATGGTTTGCCGACACCGGCGGGCATTTCTGCTTGGTCATTATTCGCTGCTGTTCCTACGATAACAAACTTCGACGAGTCTCGGTCGTTCGCTGCAAGCCCGGCGAAGCCATCGGCCGGAGGTGTCTTGGCTGGCATTCCATACAAGTGTACCAAGACCATTTTGACATAACCCGCGCGCTCTCAGTGATGGGCGCGTGACCTGAGTTCCGAGGGAGGAGAATGAAATGTGGAGAATCCTAGCCGTCGTTCTGGCGGTCTTCGTGGCGGCGCCGGCCTCAGCCGATCCCATCGCCAGGGAATTGCAGTATTTCAAGGCAATCGACGTCGTCTTGCTGGACAGTGCAAAGGACTGCGGCATTACTGACGAAAAGCTCCTTCAAGACCATCTCCGCGGCAAGCTCGGCCAGCTGGGCATCAAGGAGAATGCAGATCGTTACGCCCGCGTGAGGATTGACGTGGCGGCGCAGACCATTCCCAACAGCTCGCTTTGCGCCATCCATACCCTGGTCCGCGTCAACGGCGCGCTCGGCAAGGACAACGTCGTGACCAAGGATCCCTTGATCAACGCGGCCATGGAGCGCCTCGAGGTTCTCCCGATCACGGTCTGGACCGGGTCCTCTCTTGTAGTTCGGCAGTACAAGCTGCCGGCGAGCGGCAAGATCACCGACCGCGCGACCAACAGCGTGCTCGAGCAGCTCGATGCGATCACCGGCCGCTTGGCCGAAGCCCGCGCAAACTAGCCGAAGTCCAAGGTCTCTCGACCGGAGCCCCGCCGTCCGCATTTGCGGGTGGCGGGGCTCCCTGCATTTGGGGCCGTCCGCGATCGAGTCCGGCGGATCCGGCGTTGACCTCTGGGCGATGCGCCACCGGGCGGAGCGGGTCTTAGTCGGCGGTGGGCATCGCACGATAGGACCTTTATCCTCAATCCGTTCGAAACCATCCAATCTCACGGCCGGGTGCTCGCCCGAGCTTTGGATCTTAATCTTGGATGGGAAATTCATGCTCTTAACCTACCGCTGCCCCTTTGTTTCCGGCGCGCCTGCACCTATTATGGATAGGGGGGCACGAGCTGGATAAAGGCGTGTCGAATGGCAGGGATTGAATGTCCGGAAGCCTGATGCGGCTGAGCGCCGCGGTCCTGGTTGCGGTCCTGGCTGTGACCGGGGCCGCCGTCGCGAAGCCAAGTCCGCGGCCCGAGCATCCCTTGGCGCTCGCCCTGTCCGCAGCGGCGCGGGGCGATGAGCGAACAGCCAACCTCCTGGCCTCCAAGCTCGGCGATCCCTTGGCCCGGAAGCTGATCGACTGGCGCTTCCTGACCCGAGACGATGCCGAAGGGCCGTTCCACCTGGCCCAGCGCTTCCTGGAGAACAACTCGGACTGGCCGAGCCGCGGTTCGGTGCAGTCGGCCGCCGAGCGGGACCTGCCGGCGGACTGGAGCGAGGCCCAGGTCCTGGCCTGGCTCGAGCGCCATCCGCCGGTCACCCGCGAAGGCAAGCTGCGCCTGGCGCAGACGCTCTACACCCAGGGCCGCGGTGAGGCGCTCTTCGCGACGGTGCGCCGGCTTTGGATCGACGACAACCTGCCCTTTCTCCAGCAGGCTCCCTTTCTGCAGCGTTTCGGCCGCTTTCTGCGCCCGGTGGACGAGCAGGCGCGCTTCGAGCGGTTGGTCCAGGCCCGGCGCTGGAGCGACGCGACCCGCCAGGCGGTGCGCCTGGGCGG
>JASJAL010000254.1 GCA_030067055.1 Kiloniellales bacterium
CCCGCCGAGCGCGTTGAAAAGGTGCGGCGAGGCCGTGCCCAGGACGATCGCGCCGACGAGAAAGCCGACCAGCAGACCCATGTCGTCGACCGCCCAGGAGGCCGCGATCTTCATGCCGACCGGATAGATCCCGGCCATGCAGGCCCCGGTCACCAGACGCAGCAGGACGATGCCCGCCTGGCCGCCGGCGGTCCCGGGATCGGCGAGCAGGATCCCGGCGTTCGCCAGGCTGGCGATGAGGGCCGAGGCCATGATGAAGCGCCGCGGGTCGAGCCGGTCGGCCAGGCCGAGCACGGCGCTGGTCAGGGAGCCGGCGACGAAGCCGAGGGCGACCGCCGAGGTGAAGAGCGACTGGGTGAAGGCCGAGAGCTGATGGCTGGCCTGGAGCGCGGGGATCACCGCGGTCGCCGAGAACCACAGGGCCATGGCGGCGATCTGGCAAAGCGCCAGAAGGGCCAGCGAAGGCCACTTGCGCTCAGCTATCGAAGCCCCCCGGCCCATTGTCCCTGCTTTCCCTTTCTGCCAGTCCGGAGCCGCGCACGGCCCTGCGGCACCGGCGGCTCTTTTCCCCTTGCGCGTTCCCCGCTATCACTTGGGCCGCCGCGGCGCGAGACGGTTCCGCGCCGGGAGGAAACAAGCGGGGAGGAGGAGCATGGCCTACTGGCTGGTCAAGTCGGAACCCGGGACTTGGTCCTGGGACGACCAGGTCCGCGACGGCACGGCCGAATGGGACGGCGTGCGCAACTACCAGGCGGCCAACAACCTGAAGGCCATGAAGATCGGCGACCGAGCCTTTTTCTATCACTCGGTCAACGAGAAGCAAATCGTCGGCATCGTCGAGGTCGTGAAGGAGTACTACCCCGATCCCAGCGACGAGTCCGGCCGCTTCGGCATGGTCGACTTCAAGGCGATCAAGCCCGTGACCAAGCCGGTCAGCCTGGCCCAGATCAAGGCCGAGCCGCGGCTCGAGGGCATCGCCCTGGTCCGCCAGTCGCGGCTTTCGGTCATGCCGATCAGCGACAACCACTGGCGTCTGCTCTGCGACCTGGGCGAGACCGAGGGGTGAGCGACGCCGGCGGCTTTCTCTGCCGACTCGAGGACATCGAGGACGGGGAAGGCAAGGGCTTCGTCTTCGGCGAGGGCCTGGAACGGCGCGAGATCTTCGTGGTCCGCGAGGACGAGGCGGTCTACGGCTATTCCAACGTCTGCCCCCACGCCGGCACGCCGCTGGACTGGGAGCCGGACCGCTTCATGAATGCCGACGGCAGCTACCTCATGTGCCACACCCACGGCGCGCTGTTCCGGATCGAGGACGGCTACTGCATCGCCGGTCCCTGCGCGGGACAGAGCCTGACCCAGGTCGCGGTCCGGCTCGCCGAGGACGGGCGGGTCGTGCTGGAGGGCGGTGAGAGCCCGAAGGACGGGAGCGACTGACCGGGGCGTGACCGCCCCTTGTCTTTTGTCGCGTCTTGCCGAGAATAGGCCGACAGAATTGACCTATGACAAAGGGAACGCGGCGGCCGGGTGCTAGCTTCCGGCAGCGAAGCGATCCTTAGCAGGGAGGCCAAGAACCATGACGGAGCACCACGTCTTTCCCGTTCCCCAGGATTGGGCGGAGCGGGCCTGGGCCGATGAGGCGACCTACTTCAAGATGTACGAGCAGTCGATTGCCGACCCCGAAGCTTTCTGGGGCGAGCACGGCAAGCGGATCGACTGGTTCAAGCCCTTCACCCAGGTCAAGGACGTGTCCTACGGACCGGGCGACGTCCACATCAAGTGGTTCCAAGATGGCACCCTGAACGCGTCCCACAACTGCCTGGACCGGCACCTGGAGACCCGCGGCGACCAGACCGCGATCATCTGGGAGGGCGACGACCCGAAGGAAGACAAGAAGATCACCTACCGCGAGCTCCACGAGTCGGTCTGCCGCCTGGCCAATGGCCTGAAGGAGATCGGGGTCCAGAAGGGCGACCGGGTCACGATCTACATGCCGATGATTCCTGAGGCGGCGGTCGCGATGCTGGCCTGCACCCGGGTCGGCGCGGTCCATTCCGTGGTCTTCGGCGGCTTCTCGCCGGATTCCCTGGCCGGCCGCATCCAGGACTGCGACTCCAACATCGTGATCACCGCCGACGAGGGCCTGCGCGGTGGCCGCAAGGTGCCGCTGAAGAAAAACACCGACCTGGCGCTGGCCTCCTGCCCCTCCGTGAAGAAGTGCGTCGTGGTCAAGCGCACCGGCGGCGAGGTCGGCTGGGACGACAGCCGCGACGTCTGGTACCACGAGTTGACCGAGGCCGCCTCGCCCGACTGCCCGCCGGCCGAGATGAACGCCGAGGACCCGCTGTTCATCCTCTACACCTCGGGTTCGACCGGAAAGCCGAAGGGCGTGTTGCACACCACCGGCGGCTACATGGTCTATACCTCGATGACGCACGAGTACGTCTTCGACTACCATGACGGTGACGTCTACTGGTGCACGGCGGACGTCGGCTGGGTGACCGGTCACAGCTACATCGTCTACGGACCGCTGGCCAATGGGGCGATCACCCTGATGTTCGAGGGCGTGCCCAACTATCCGGACGCCTCGCGCTTTTGGCAGGTCTGCGACAAGCACAAGGTCAACAGCTTCTATACCGCGCCGACCGCGATCCGCGCCCTGATGCGCGAGGGCGACGGGCCGGTCAAAGCGACCGACCGCAGCAGCCTGCGCCTCTTGGGCACGGTCGGCGAGCCGATCAATCCCGAGGCCTGGATGTGGTACCACGAGCTGGTCGGCGACCAGCGCTGCCCGATCGTCGACACCTGGTGGCAGACCGAGACCGGCGGGATCTTGATCACCCCGCTGCCCGGCGCGACGCCGCTCAAGCCCGGCTCTGCGACCCGGCCCTTCTTTGGCGTCCAGCCGGAGATCGTCGACGCCGACGGCAAGGTCCTGCAGGGCGCGACCGAGGGCAACCTCTGCATCGCCGATTCCTGGCCGGGCCAGATGCGCACGGTCTACGGCGACCACGAGCGCTTCGTGCAGACCTACTTCTCGACCTATGCCGGGAAGTACTTCACCGGCGACGGCTGCCGGCGCGACGAGGACGGCTACTACTGGATCACCGGCCGGGTCGACGACGTCATCAACGTCTCCGGCCACCGCATGGGCACCGCCGAGGTCGAGAGCGCCCTGGTCGCCCACGACAAGGTGGCCGAGGCCGCCGTGGTCGGCTATCCCCACGACATCAAGGGCCAGGGGATCTATGCCTACGTGACCCTGAACGCCGGTGAGGAGCCCACGGACGAGCTGCGCAAGGAGCTGGTCCAGTGGGTCCGCAAGGAGATCGGCCCGATCGCCTCGCCGGATCTGATCCAGTGGGCGCCGGGCCTGCCCAAGACGCGTTCGGGCAAGATCATGCGCCGCATCCTCCGCAAGATCGCCGAGAACGACTACAGCAACCTGGGCGACACCTCGACCCTGGCCGATCCCAGCGTGGTGACCGACCTGGTCGACAACCGGATGAACCGCTAGATCGGATTGGGCCTCAGCCGACCGCTTGGCGAGGGCGCGCTTGCCGCGCGTCCTCCGCCTCGTGGGGCAGGTTCCGCGCCAGCACGGCCATGATCCGGTCGAGGTCGCGCCGGCATTGCCGGCCCTGAAGCGGCGCATCGATCCGATCGAAGACCTCTAGAGCGGCCCGCAGATCCTCGCCGGCACGGCGCAGGGTCGATTCGCTCTCGACCAGGGCGCCGAGGCTTATGGCCCGCGTGGACAAGGCGACGGCCCAGTCGAAGGGATAGCTCTCCCGGGTCAGGATGCTCAGCGCCGAGTCGCTGGCCGAGTAGGCCTCGGTCAGGAGTTCGGGCTTTGTCGCGCAGACGCAGAGCGCGAGCAGGGCGCGGGACAGCTCGTCCTGCACGATCGCCCAGTCGTAGGCGTTCCTGGCCGTCCGCAGCGGGATGGCCGAGCGCAGGCTCGCAACCGCCTCGTCCAGCATCTCAGGGTCGCCGCCCCGCTCGCCCAGGCAGCGTAACGCCTGACCTAGGGCGCCGAAGAGCTGGACCTGAAATTCGATCCTCTCCTGCCGGTCCAGGCTGCGGTTCCTATCATCGAAAATGATCCTTAGGCCGTCGCGCGCCAGCTTCGCGGCTGTCTCCAGCCGCTCGCTGCCGATCTCGCGCGCGCCCAGGAACGCGAGAGCCCTGGACAGGCTGATGCGCAGGCGGATTCTGGCAGCCGGCAGGTCGCCCTCCGCTTCGGCCGCCAGCGCCGCTTCGCCGACCGCGACCGCCTCGGCGAGCGACGCGGGACCGCCCTGGAGTCGCCCGAGCCGGGTCAGGATCGCACACAGCAGGGTTTGGATACGGCGCCGGTCCAGGTCCTTCGCAACGCCGGCGGCGGTACGCAGGACCGATTCGGCCTCTTCGAGGGACGCCCGGCCGATCTCGCTCCGGCTCAGCTGCAAGAGCGTGGTGGCCAGCTCCTTCTGGATCAGCAGAACTTTCTCCTCACGGCCGGCCGCGCGCAGACCCGGCAGCGCCTGTCTGAAGGCCTCGGCCGCCTGGCTCAGGGCGTCACCGTCGCTCTCGCGGGCGCCAAGCTCGCCCAGCGCCCGGCCGAGCAGGATCAGCGCGCGCGCCCGTGCCACGGGCCGGCCGTCGCCCCGCAGCCGCGACAGGCGCCGTCGCTTGGCTGCGATGAAGGCCTGGAGGGCGGCATCGCTGCCCCAACGGCCGAGGTGGAGGCCGTAGGCGGGACCGAAGCGCCTGACCAGACGAGCCAACAGGGCGAGCCCGAGCGCGCAGGCGCCGATGACCAGGAGGGATTTGGACATGGCGGCGAGCAAACCGGTCGCCGTGAAGTCCTCGACTGGCCACAGCCTGTGGGAAAGGATCGCGATCAGGACGAGGAGCAACGCGCCGCCAGGAAGCGTGTACCGCGACAACACTCTCTTCGTAGAGGACGCGATCATCTCCGAATCTCTTGTGGACGCTGCCGCCGCCGGACCCAGGGACCCTGGATCGGCTGACCGGCGGCTCTGCGACTCGATTCAATCCGGCTATGGTTAAGAAAGCTCTTAGACCCGCTGTCGGCGTTTGAAAAGGCCGACAAGTCCACAAACTGCTTGTGGACTTGCGACGGTCTTTCGGCTAGAAACTGCGTCCCGGCGCCGGGAAGGCGCCGGCGTCCCGTCACGGGACGAAGCGAAAGGAAGCGAGGCCCCATGTGGGATCAGCCACGCAGTGCGATGAGACCGTGGTTGGCTTCCGAGCCGCTTAGCCGTCGTTAGCCTGTTCTAGCGTCCCGGCCAGCGGCCGGGCGCCAATCCACCGAACCGAAACCAAGACCGCCGGACCCGAAGGGCCAGAGGCCCGAGGTGTCTCTGGCGTCGTGCCGCCGTCCCGTGCTCGCGGGACCTGGGCGATGCGCCGCGGTCGGACGGACAGGCAAGACGATGAACGGCAGGAACGTACTCAATACCTGGGAGCTCGATCGATTTCTGAAGGCGATCGAAGTTCCGGAAAACGACAAGCCGATTCGGCAATGGCTCGACCGCGTCGCCCGGCGCTGGATCTTGAAGGAGTTCCGCGCGGTTGGGCGTGTCTTGCGGGTCGTGAGCGGGTCCGTCGGAGCGGACGGCCGGTTTGCCATCGCTTGGCGGAACGGCGCCGATTCCCGGGGCGTCACGCCCAGGAAGGGCCCGGTTCCGAATTGGCTGGAAGCGGCCCTTCCCAAGGGCGTCTATTGGCTGGACTTGGGTGGGCCGAGCGCGCGCCGGCTGGAATCGCAGCTCCACGCCATCACTTACTATTTTCACTGCCTCAAGGGCAGCTCGCAGTACACGCGCCTTGAACGCATCGCTTTCCCCGACGCCGTGGCGGCCGCGCATCGTTTTCGCGCGCTGATCGACGAGCGCGAGGGTCGGGGGCAGGACAACACGCTGCTCGACTTCGAGGATGGGTTCCGCTTCGCGCTCCTGTGCAGCGAGAAGGACCTGGCGAGAGAGGGCGACCGCATGAGCCATTGCGCCGGCGACTACGGCTATGAGATCGAGCACGGCAGCGACATCGTCTCTCTGAGAGATCGAAGGAACCGGCCGCACGTGACCATCGAGATCCACGGCAGTCGCAAGGTGGTGCAGATCAAGGGCAAGGCCAACGGTTCGGTCGCGCCGCGCTATCGCAAGTATGTCGCGGCCTTCATCGGGCAGATGGGCTTGGAAGTCACCGGGGACCGCGAGAACGCGGGCCTCACTTACCGACCACTCGATCTTGCAAACCCGCAGGGCTGGCCTGCGGAGCGAAACTTGCGCGCCCTGATCCACAGGGAGATCGACCGGAAGATCGGTCTCGACAGCGACCCCTGCCTCGCAAGCTTCTACAGCGATGTGAAGACGGGCATCGGAAGCATGTCAGACGACACCTGGGACTGGTTCGTCGGACTGTATCGGGACGAGCAGAACCGCTTCCTTCGCTTCGACTGCCATAAAGCCTTCGAGATCGGCGGCCGGCGCTTTGCGGTCCTGCGCGTTCGCTTTCCCGAGCGTCTCTTCGAGGCCCTCGGCGAGGCGGGCGGCCGCCGCGCCCTGGCCCTCCGGCGGCAGCTGATCGAGGAGCTGGAGTCGGCGCTCTTCGCATTCTGCCGCCGGGACGATCGCGGCCTGGTCTTGCGCTGGACTGTTTCGGCTCCGCTGACGCTCGACCTCAAGCGGTTGCGCCACGAGCACCAGCAGCGGGTGGGTCGCCGCCTGGCCGCAGCGCGGCGCGAAATGCGGCCGAAGGCCTTCGCAATGCAGGCGCCCTATACGGCGCTCGCCAGATGGGAGGCGGACCGACTGATCTTCGGTCGCATACTGCACGAGATGGCCGAGGCCTACATCTAAGCACCGCTACGCCTCCAGCACCTCGGCCAGACGTTCCACCCCGGCTTCGATCTCCTGCTCGGTAAGGGCGGCGTAGCCGAGCAGCAGGCCCTGGCGGCCGGGCTGGGCGAGGAAGAAGCTGGAGAGGGCGAAGGCGGTGAGGTCGGCGGCGGCGGCGCGGCCTTCGATCTCGGCGTCGCTGCGCCGCGCGGCCAGCTCCGGGCCCAGGCCGGCGACCAGGTGCAGGCCTGCCGGGTCCGGGGCGACCGTAAGCAGCCCGTCGAGATGCCGGGCGATCGAAGCCACCATCGCCGCCTGGCGCTCCGCATAGAGGCCGCGCATGCGCCGGACGTGGGCGGCGAAGTGGCCTTCCTCGATGAAGGCGGCCAGCGCCGGCTGGACGGTGGCCGAGGGATGGTCGTCGACCGCGCTGCGAACGCGCAGGAAGGCCTCGACTAGGCCCGGCGGCACCACCAGGTAGCCCAATCGCAACGAGGGGAAGAGCACCTTGGAAAAGCTGCCGAGGTAGAGCACGCAACCGGGCCCCTCGGCCGCGTCGAGCCCCTGCAGCGCCGCCAGCGGCCGACCGGCGTAGCGGTACTCGCTGTCGAAGTCGTCCTCCAGGATCCAGGCGCCGCCGGCCCGCGCCCAGTCGAGCAGCGCCAGGCGTCGGGACAGGGTCATGGTGACCCCGAGGGGATACTGATGCGACGGCGTGACCACGGCCATGCGCGCCGCGGGCGCCAGGCGTCGGCCCGCCTCCAGCGACAGGCCCTCGGCGTCGACCGGGACCGGCACCAGCCGGGCACCGTTGGCGACCAGTGCGCCGCGCAGGCCGGGATAGCCCGGCTCTTCCAGCCAGACCTCGTCACCCGGCTCGAGCAGCGCCCGCGCCGCCAGGTCCAGGGCCTGCTGCGCGCCGGAGGTGATGACGACCTGTTCGGGCGCGCAGTCGACCGCCCGCACGGCCTTGAGATAGGCAACGATGGCGCGGCGCAACGGCAGGTAGCCGGCCGGGTCGCCGTGGCTCAGCAGCGCACGGGGCGGATGCCGCCAGGTCCGTGCCAGGGCCCGGCCCCAGAGGTCGAAGGGGAAAGCGTCCAGATCGGGCAAACCGGCGACGAAGGCCTTGTGCCGGGGCGGGCGCGGCTGCAGCACCCCGGCGAGCGCCAGGCCGCGCGCCGAGAGACCGCGGCTCTGTGCCGGGGGCCGCGGCTTGCCCGCACCGCGCGCCTTGGCAGCCAGCAGGTCCTCAGGCAGCACGCCGGAGACGTAGGTGCCCGAGCCGACCCGGCCCTCAAGGTAGCCCTCGGCTACGAGTTGCTCGATCGCACCCAGCACCGTGTTGCGCGAGCAGCCCAGCTCGCGCGCCAGGCCGCGGCTCGCCGGCAGCCGGGTTCCGGGCGCCAGTCGGCCGGCCAGGACCGCTTCGCGCAGCTGGTCGTAGAGCTGACGCTGGAGTGGCAGTGGCGCCCGGGCGTCCAGACCCAGGGCGAGCAGGGCGGCGCGGGAGCTGCGTTGCGGCATGGCCAGGACCCTTGGAGTCTTTGAAATTGGCCCTATTGAATAGCCATTATCGGACCTTCTCGGCAAACCACTTCCCGGCTAGGCTCCTAGCCGCAGAATGCCAGGAGGAGCGCCATGCCGCCACAGGAGGCCGAGAGGCCCGTCGACTTCCCGCCGACCGAAAAGACCCGGATCAAGCGCCTGCACCAGCGCGCGCTCTACGACCGAGAGAGCGCCTACGCGATCCTCGACGCGGGTTTCCTTTGCCACGTCGGCTACGTGATCGACGGCCAGCCCTACGTCACGCCGACCGCCTACTGGCGCGAGGGCGACAGCGTCTACTGGCACGGCTCCTCGGCCAGCCGCATGCTGCGCAAGGTCAAGGAGGGCGTGCCGGTCTGCTTCACGGTCGCCATGCTCGACGGCCTGGTCCTGGCACGCTCCGGCTTCCACTCCTCGGTCAACTACCGCTCGCTGATGGCCTTCGGTGCGGCCGAGCTGGTCGAGGGGGAAGCGGAGAAAAACCGCGCTCTCGACGCCTTCATCGAGCGCCTGACCCCGGGCCGCGCGGCCGAGATCCGGCCGGCGACCAGCCAGGAGATCAAGGCGACCACGGTGCTCAAGATGAAGCTGACCGAAGTCGCCGTGAAGGTTCGCAGCGGGCCGGCCGCGGACGACGAGGAGGACTACGCCCTCGACGTCTGGGCGGGCGAGGTGCCGATCCGGACCGTGATCGACCCGCCCGTGGACGACCCGCGCTTGAAGCCCGGCATCGCCGCGCCGGACTACCTGCGGGAGATCCGGATCAATACACTGGAGGGCGACTGACCGCCCGCGCGAGGAGGTAGACCTCATGGACCCGAAGACCACCTGGCACGCGACCTTGGCGCAGGCGGCCGAGGAACCGACGTCCCCGGGGCGCAGCTCGGCCTTGCTGATGGCGCACGGCAGCATGAGCCTGCGCTACTACGCGCCCGAGGGCGAGGACAACCAGACGCCGCACGATCAGGACGAGCTCTACATCGTCGCGAGCGGCCGGGGCACCTTCCTGCGGGAGCACCGAAAGGTCGCCTTCGGGCCCGGCGACGTGCTCTTCGCCGCGGCCGGGGAGGAGCACCGCTTCGTCGACTTCAGCGAGGACTTCGCGACCTGGGTGGTCTTCTACGGCCCTGAAGGCGGAGAAGACGCCTGAGCGCCATGACGGCCGAAGACCAGGCACCCCGGCCGGCCAAGGGCCCGCCCGAACGCGCGCCACTCGAGGGCCGGAGCCTGCGCCTCGAGCCCATCGACCCGGCGCGGCACGTCGCCGACCTTTTCGCGGTCTCGGCCGACGATCCGGCGCTCTGGACCTACATGCCCTACGGGCCCTTCGAGGACCCGGCCCAGATGGAAGCCTGGCTGGAGGCCTGCGCCCGGAGCGACGACCCGCTGTTCATGGCCCTGGTCGAGACCGCCGACGCCCGCGCCGCCGGGATGGCGAGCTTCCTGAACATCCGGCCGGCGCACGGCGTGCTCGAGCTCGGCCACATCTGGTTCTCCCAGCGACTCCGCCAGCGACGCCCGGCCACGGAGGCGATCTTCCTGATGCTTTCTGCGGCCTTCGACGACCTTGGCTACCGCCGGGTCGAATGGAAATGCGACGCGGCCAACGCCGCCTCGCGCCGCGCCGCCCTGCGCTTCGGCTTCGTCTACGAAGGCATCTTCCGCCAGCATCTGATCGTCAAGGGCCGCAACCGCGACACGGCCTGGTTCGCGATCCTCGACCGGGACTGGCCGGCGCTGCGCTCCGGCTTCGAGGCCTGGCTGGACCCCGCCAACTTCGACGACAGCGGACGGCAGCGCCGCGCGCTCTCCGCCCTGACCTCGGATCAAGGCCGGTAGAGGCTGACCAGGCGAGCGATCAGGAGCGCGAGGTAGAGGACGCCGACGCCGGCCTCCATCACCGCCCAGATGCGCACGAAGTTGCCGTCCGGGGAAATGTCGCCGTAGCCCAGCGTCGTCAGGGTCACGAAGCTGAAATAGACGTAGTCCGTTCCGCCAGCCCAGGCACTCAGCGCGAGCTGCTCGAAGGCGCTCGGGTCCAAGATGTCGATGACCATGTAGGTGAGGGCCCAGGTGACGCCGATCAGCAGATAAACGGCGACCGCGCCGCATAGGACGTCGAAATCCACGATCCGTGCTTGAAGGATCTGCCGCAGCATCAGGAAGACGGTTCCGATGTTGAGAACGGCGAAAACCAGGAGACCCGCAACTCCGACACCGGTCCGTTGAACGCCATTGCTTGTCCAGAGAAGGGCAATGGCGGACACTGCCAGAACGAGGAAGACAAGACGGGTTCGACGCTCGCTGCTCGCGGCCCTCACAGTTGCCAGAATGACGAGGGCGAAGAGGATATCGACCGCGCGCTGACCAAACGGCGTGCCTTCCAGAAGAGACGACAGGAGGATCAGCAGTACGAGAGCGACGAGAAGTTGAAGGGCACCGGAGCGAATGATCGATCCCGTCTGCAGTCTCATGTCTCCGACGTCCCCCTCATCTGGCCGCATAAAGAGAGCTTTCAATCAAAGCCGGCTCAAGGCAAGCCCCATGTCCGAGCTCCACAAGGGCCAAAGCCACAGCGACTCTTCCGATCGCCGGGAAACTGGACCTTGCGGCTTGCGGCTGACAGGGTGGAGACCGTTCGACCAGCCGAAGGGGACGCACGTCATGATCCGCCGGGGCAGCACCTATCGACGGCGCGCGGCGACGCTTGCCGTGTTTTGTCTCGCCCTCGCCGCCGGGCCGGCCGCCGCAACCGACTGGCTGGTGTTCCTGGTCGACCGCTCCAACTCCATCGACCCCGAGGAGCTGCGCCTGCAACGCGAGGCCTACGTGCGCCTGCTGAACGACGACGCCGTGATCCAGGCCCTGAGCGACACCCAGGTCGCGATCGTCGAGTTCGACAGCCGGACCGAGCTGGTCACCGGCTGGACCAGTGCCCAGGGCGCCGCTCAGCGCTACAGCCGCAAGGCGCCGGACGGCCTGCGCGGCCAGACCGGAATCGCCCACGCGGTCGAGCGGGCCCTGGCGTTGCTGGCCGGCAAGCAGGGGCGAATGGTGATCGATATCTCCGGCGACGGGGTGGAGAACGTCGACCGGCGGCTCCTGATCAAGGTCCGGCGCAAGGCCTCGGAGCGGGAGATCGAGATCAACGGCCTGGCGATCGACAACGACCCCGAGGTCGACCTCTCCGACTACTACCTGCAGAACGTCGCGACCGGCTTCGTGCTGCCGGTGGAGCGGCGCGAGGACTTCTACGAGGCGCTGCGCAACAAGCTTTTCCTCGAGGTCGTCGGCCACGAAGCGCCAGAGGAGTCCCTGGACGCGGCGGCCGGTGGCAGGGCCCTGCCGTGAGCCTTCAGTTCGCGATCCGGCCTTGACCGCCCCTTCCCGCGACGGCGCCGGACCGCGATCGGTCTGGCTGGCGATCACGCCCGGCATCTTCGTCTTCCTCTGGAGCACCGGCTTCATCGGCGCCAAGCTCGGCCTGCCCTCGGCCGAGCCCATGACCTTCCTGGCGCTGCGCTTCTCGCTGGTCAGCGCCTGCTTGCTGGCCTTCGTGCTGATCGTGCGGGCGCCCTGGCCGCAGTCCTGGGCCGCCGCCGGGCACATCGCGGTCGTCGGCCTGCTGCTGCACGGGGTTTACCTGGGCGGGGTCTTCGCCTCGATCGACCTCGGCGTCGAGGCCGGGGTCTCGGCCCTGATCGTCGGCGTCCAGCCGCTGCTGACCG
Organism: Kiloniellales bacterium; assembly: GCA_030067055.1. The sequence goes on from JASJAL010000254.1 coordinate 12,122, forward strand.
CGGTCGCCGCTGGCCCGGTGCTGGGCGAGCGGGTCACGCCGAGGCAGTGGCTGGGCCTGTCGCTCGGCTTCCTGGGCGTGACCCTGGTGGTCTGGCAGAAGCTGGCGCTGGGCCTCGGCACCCCGCTCGGGATGGCGCTCTCGGTCCTGGCGCTCTTCGGGATCACCGCCGGGACGCTCTACCAGAAGCGCTTCTGCAGCGAGATGCCGCTGAGGAGCGGCAACGCCATCCAGTTCGCCACTGCGGCGCTGGCCACCGGCCTCTTGGCCTTCGGCTTCGAGTCCCGGTCCATCGACTGGACCCCGGAGTTCGTCTTCGCCATGGCCTGGCTGGTGATCGTGCTGTCCTTCGGCGCGGTGTCCCTGCTGATCATCCTGATTCGCCGGGGTGCGGCCTCGCGAGTCGCAAGCCTCTTCTATCTGGTCCCACCCTCGACCGCGATCCTGGCCTGGCTGATCTTCGACGAGCGTTTCGGCCCGCTCGCCCTCGCCGGCATGGCCCTGGTCGTCCTCGGCGTCGCCCTGGTCAATCTGACACCTCGTCGAGCGACGCCATGACTCAAAGCCTGCGCAAGTCAGCCATGGTTCAAATCAGCCTTCACAGCGCCGCGCTGTGAAGCGATCATGCGCTGGCTGCTTCGGGAGGGAAATTTGAAGACGGAAGCCGATGCGATCGCCGGAGAGCGCAAGCTGCGCCGGCTCGGAAACTTCATCGACGTGATCTACGCCGTGGTCATCGTCCTGGTGGTCTATGACCTGCCGAGGCCCCAGGACTGGGCGGATCGGGGCATGGTGGCTTATCTGGAAGCCGCTGAGGAACCCTTCCTGCTCGGCGTCTTGATCATTGCGATCGTGCTGATCTACTGGGTTCAAAGCAATATCCTGCTCGGCAAGCTCGCCAAGACAAATGCCCTGCACGCCTGTATCTCGATCCTGCAGGTCGTCGTGATCCTGCTACTCGTCATCTGGCAGGACTTCGTGGTCGTCTTCGACGGCGATCCGCTATCGCTCGCGATCATGAGTGTTCTCGCCGCCGTCCTCGGATCATTGGGCGCCATCGGCTGGTGGTACGCGAGCCAAGCTCACCGCTTGCTGCTGCCGGTCGTCACCGAGGCGGAGGTTCGCAACCAACGGGTCGGCGTCCTGGCGGAACCGCTCTGCGCGGTGGTCACCTTGCCTTTTGCTTTCGTTTCGATCACCGCCTGGAATGTCAGCTGGCTCTCCTACCTGCTGATCGCAGCCTATCTCAAGAGGTGGCGCGTCCCGGTCGATTGAGCCGAGGCTTTCGAGACCACCCTGCTTCCGGACCTTTGCACTCGAAGGCGCTGGTCAGCCGTTCCTGTAGACGTAGCTGTAGGCGTTGATCGCCGGCACCCCGCCGAGGTGGGCGTAGAGGATCTTCGAGCCCGCCGGGAAGCGGCCCTTGCGGACCAGGTCGATCAGGCCCTGCAGGGATTTCCCCTCGTAGACCGGGTCGGTCATCATGCCTTCCAGGCGCGCGCCGAGCCGGATCGCCTGGTTGGTCTCCTCCGAGGGAAGGCCGTAGGCGGGATAGGCGTAGTCTTCTTCCAGGACCACGTCCGCGTCCTCGATCTCCTGGCCGAGGCCGACCAGCTCGGCCGTGTTGCGGGCGATCTGCAGAATCTGCGCCCGGGTCTGCGCGGGCGCCGCCGAGGCGTCGATGCCGATGACGTTGCGGGCCCGGCCGTCCGGGGCGAAGCCGACCACCATGCCGGCCTGGGTCGAACCGGTGACGGAGCAGACGATGACGTAGTCGAAGCGGATCCCGGTCTCGGCCTCCTGGGCCCGGACCTCCTCTGCAAAGCCGACGTAGCCGAGGCCGCCGTACTTGTGCACCGAGACACCGGCCGGAATGGCGTAGGGCTTGCCGCCCTTGGCCTTGACGTCCTCCAGCGCCCGCTCCCAGCTCTCGCGGATGCCGATGTCGAAGCCTTCGTCGACGAACTCGATCTCCGCGCCCATCACCCGGCTCATCAGGATGTTGCCGACCCGGTCGTAGACCGCGTCGGG
>JASJAL010000255.1 GCA_030067055.1 Kiloniellales bacterium
ATCGACTACGGCTTGAAATGGAGCGTCTCGGGTGACGAAGGATCCTTTGCCAGCGCCTTTGTCGGACAGAGCTACCGCTTCCAGGACATCGACCAGAACAACCTCTTTCCAGAGGATTCCGGTCTTGAGGATCAGTTCTCCGACTTTGTCGGTCGAGTGGAATTGAGGCCGAGAAAGTTCCTCGATCTCACCTACCGCTTCCGCGCGGATAAGAGCAGCTTCTCGCTGCAACGCTCGGAAATCAACGCGAGAGTTGGGCCGCCCGCCCTCAACTTCGACGTCACCTACACCTTTCTTGATGACGAAATCCAATCCGGCGGAGAAATCGTCGAAGAGCGCGAAGAGATCAGGGTCCAGGTCAACTCCAAGATCGGACGCTACTGGTCAGTCTTCGGGTCCCACCGCCGTGACATCGAGGAGGACAGGGAGTTGTCTTGGAAGGCGGGTATCACCTACGAGGACGAGTGCTTCGCGATCCGCGGCGGCTACGAACGGACTTTCTTCAATGATCGCGACGTGACCAAGGAGGACGCCTTCTTCGTCAATATCTCTTTCAAGCACCTGGGCCAAGTCGGCGGCGGGAGTTGAGCAATTCGGCTGGGATTTTCGTCCCTCTGGCCGTTCGGCGTACGTTGTTCAGGGCCCCGGACAGCGCTATATTCGCCGTGGATGGCTGGGAACCCGATATGATCAACGAGTCAGGAGCGGGCCGAGACGGGCGATGAAGGGGATTTGGCGCTTTCTGGCGGTTGCAACCACGATCCTTGCGCTGCAGATCCCGGCGGTGGCGAGCGCGCAGCAATCGCTGCGGGCTGCCGCGATCGTTAACGACGAGGTCATCTCCTTGCTCGATCTGGAGATGCGTGTTCGCCTAGCGATGCTGGCGGCCGGCGTCGAAAATACGCCCCAAGCGCGGCGCGAGATCGGCCGGCAAGTTCTGCGCAGCCTCATCGACGAACGCCTCCAGCTCCAGGAGGCGGCCCGGCTCGGCATCGAGGTCTCAAAAAGCGAGATCGAAGCCGCAATCGATACCCTGGCCCAGCAAAACAAGCGCAGCCGTGGCGAATTCCTCAACCTGCTGAGCCAACGCGGCGTGATGCTGGAGTCGCTGACCGAGCAGCTCAAGGCGACCATCGCCTGGCAGGGCGTAATTGCCCGCCAGCTCAGCCCTCAGGTCACCATCAGCGAAGAGGAGATCGAAGCGGCAGTCGCCCGGCAACGGGCGGGCCAAGGCAAGACCTTAAGGCTGGTGGCCGAGATCTTCCTGGCCGTCGACGATCCGTCCCAGGACGAGGAGATCTTCCGCTCCGCGCAGCGCCTGATCGACCAACTGCAGAACGGCGCCCGTTTCCAGGACTTGGCCCGGCAGTTCTCGCAAAGCGCCACCGCGCCGGTGGGCGGAGATCTCGGCTGGGTCAACGAGTCGCAGCTACCCGCAGAGCTGAGCGATGCCCTGTCAAGGATGTCGCCCGGCCAAATCGGTGGCCCGATCCGCAGCCTGACCGGCTACCACGTTGTTTTCTTTCGCAAGCAGCGGCAGATCCAGGCTGGCGAGGAGTGGCTGGGGCTCAAGCAGGTCTTTCTCCCGGTGCCCAAAGAGGCCGATGCCGAGACAACGGCATCGGTGCGCTTCGAAGCCGCCGAGCTCGCCGCGTCCCTGAACGGCTGCGAGAGCATAGACGAAGCGGCCGAAGACCTTGGCGGCGCATCCGGAGACCTCGGCGAAGTTAAGATGGGCGATCTGCCGTCCAACCTGCGCAACGCCGTGGCCAGACTCGAGATCGGCCAGTCCAGCCAGCCGATCCAGCGCGACGACGGCTTCGTGGTTCTGATGGTCTGCAGCCGCCGTGGGGAGGGCGTCGACCGCGACAGAATAGAAACCGGTCTGCGGCGCGAACGGGTCGACATGTTGTCGCGCCGCCACTTGCGGGATCTACGTCGCGCCGCCAACGTCGAAATGAGGATCTGATGGAGCGGCCGGAAACGGCCTCCCGCATCCGAGAGCCACTGGCCCTGACAGCCGGAGAACCGGCCGGGATCGGCGGCGAGATCACGCTGCAGGCCTGGCTGGCGCGACAGAAAAGCGACCTTGGCCCCTTTTTCGTCCTCGACGACCCGGATCGGCTCCGCGGAGTGGCCGAGGCACAGGGCTGGCCGGTCGAGGTCCAAGCGATTGCCGAACCGGAGGCAGCGACAGAGGTCTTTTCCCACGCGCTGCCGGTTATGCCGCTGACCGCACCGATCGGCGGGACCCCCGGGCGTCCAAAGCGCGCGACCGTTGAGGCGGTTCTGGAGAGCATCCGCGAAGCCGTGGCGCTCACCCAGGCCGGCCGCGCCGGCGCCGTCGTCACCAACCCGATCCACAAGGGCGTTCTCTACTCAACCGGCTTCCAGTATCCCGGCCATACCGAGTATCTCGCGGACCTGGCAGGACTCACCTCAGGTCCGGTGATGATGCTGGCCGGTCCCTCGCTGCGAGTCGTGCCGGTCACCGTTCACCTGCCGCTCCGCGAGGCCGTCGACGCCTTAACCACCGAGGACATCGTCCACGCAGGCCAGGTGACCGCGAGGGCGTTGCGGGAGGACTTCGGCGTGGCCGATCCGCGGATCGCGGTGGCGGGCCTCAACCCGCACGCCGGAGAGGGCGGCAGCCTAGGCCAGGAGGATGCCACGGTCATCACTCCGGCGGTCGAGGCATTGCGGCGGGACGGCATCGACGCCAAGGGGCCCCTGGCCGCCGACGGGATGTTCCACGAGGCGGCCCGCCAGGGCTACGACGCCGCCCTTTGCATGTACCACGACCAGGCCCTGATCCCGGTCAAGGCGCTGGACTTCGACCGGACGGTCAACGTCACCCTGGGCCTGCCCTTCGTGCGGACCTCGCCGGACCACGGCACCGCCCTCGACATCGCCGGCAGCGGCCGGGCCAGCCCGAAGAGCCTGATCGCCGCCATCCGCCTGGCCGAGCACATGGCGTCGGCCCGCGCCGCCGTCGCCCGGCCCTCGGCCGCCTGAGTGCGCAATGGTTGCCGAGGAGCAGGCCTTGCCGCCGCTGCGCGAGGTCATCGCGCGCCATGGCCTCTCGGCCCGCAAGAGCTTGGGCCAGCATTTCCTTCTGGATTCCAACCTCACCGCCCGCATCGCCAGGGCCGCCGGCGACCTGTCCCAGGGCACCACGATCGAGATCGGCCCGGGCCCAGGCGGCCTGACCCGGGCCCTGCTCGAAGCCGGCGCTGCCCGGGTCGTCGCCATCGAAAAGGACCGGCGCTGCCTTGACGCCCTGGCAGAGCTGACAAGGGCGCTGCCTGGCCGGCTCGAGATCGTCGAGGCCGACGCCCTCGAGGCCGAGACCGCCAGGCTTGGAACCGCACCTCGCCGGATCGTCGCCAACCTGCCCTACAACATCTCGACAGCGCTCCTGCTGCGCTGGCTGCGCGACATCTTCGAGGCGCCGGAGTCCTACGACTCCCTGACCCTGATGTTCCAGAAGGAGGTCGCGCTGCGGCTGTCGGCGGCCGCTCGAAGCGGCGCCTACGGTCGGCTGTCCGTGATCACCCAGTGGCTCTGCGAGGTCGAGCCGCTTTTCGACATCAGCCCAAAGGCCTTTACGCCACCGCCCAAGGTGACCTCGACCCTGGTGACGCTGCGCCCCCGCGCCACGCCCCTGCACCCGGTGTCCTGGTCGGCGCTGGAGCAGGTCACCGCCGCGGCCTTCGGCCAGCGCCGGAAGATGCTGCGCCAGAGCCTCAAGTCCCTGGGCGGCGATCCGGCAGCCCTGCTTGCCACCGCCGGAATCGCCGGGACCCGTCGGGCCGAGGAGCTGTCGCTGGACGAGTTCTGCATCCTGGCCCAGACCTTGACCGATCGGGCCAGCTAAAGTCTGCCGGCGCTCAAGGACGGCCGGTCAGAGTCTTGACGAAGGCGCCCAGGCCCACCTGGCGTTCGCGGCGCAGGCGTTCCGCGGACAGGATCGCCTGGACCTCGACGATGCTGTCCTCGAGGTCCCGGTTGACGATGACGTAGTCGTATTCCGCCCAATGGCTCATCTCGTCGGCCGCCTTGGCCATGCGGGCCTGGACCACGTCCTCGGGATCGCGGGCCCGGCTGCGCAGGCGTTGTTCCAGCTCGGCCGTCGAGGGCGGCAGGATGAAGACGCTCACCAGGTCGTCGCGCGCGCGCTCGGCGAGCTGCTGCGTACCCTGCCAGTCGACGTCGAAAAGCACGTCGCAGCCGGCGCTGAGGGCCGCCTCGACCGGCGCCTTCGGCGTTCCGTAGAGATGCCCGAAGACCCGGGCGTGCTCCAGCAGCTCGCCGGCGGCGACCAGCGCCTCGAAATCCTCGGTCGCGACGAAGTGATAGTCCTTGCCATCGGTCTCGCCCGTGCGCTGCGGCCGCGTGGTTGCCGAAACGGAGAGCGAGAGGTTGCCGTCGCGTTCGAGCAGCGCCCGCGAGATGCTGGTCTTGCCGGCCCCCGATGGCGAGGACAGGACCAGCATCAGCCCACGGCGCCTGATCTCGACGTTTGTCACGGAATCGGAGGTCATGGACTCGGGACCGCGGGCTATTCGATGTTCTGGACCTGCTCGCGCAGCTTGTCGACCAGGGTCTTCATCGTAAGGCCCTGGCGGGTCAGGTCCATGTCGACGGACTTGGAGCAGAGCGTGTTGGCTTCGCGATTGAGTTCTTGGCAGAGGAAGTCGAAGCGCCGACCAACTGCGCCTCCCGCCTTCATCAGGTCGCGCGCGGACTCCAGGTGCGAGCGAAGACGATCCAGCTCTTCGCGGATGTCAGCCTTGCTCGCCAGCAGCGCCGCTTCCTGCGCCAGTCGCTCCTCCGGCAGGCCCGACGAGGCTTCCAGCAGTTCGGCGATCTGCCGCTCGAGCCGTTCGCGCAGTGCCTCGGGCTGTAGCTCGGCGCTCTTGCCGGCGGCCTCGACCACCTCGTCGAAGGCCTTGAGGTGGTCGGCGATGACTGTCTCCAGGCGGGCGCCCTCCTCGGCCCGGGCAAGCGCCAGCTTGCCCAGCGCCGCGGTCAGGTCGCCCAGCATGGCCGCATTGCGGGCCTCGGCGACCGCGTCCTCCTCGGCGTTCTCCTCGGGCTCCAGCACTCCTTTGATCGCCAGCAGCCCGTCTAGGCGCGGCGGCGCGGCCTGCAGATCGTCGCCAAGTTCCTTTGTCAGGCCGACCAGCTGCTGCAGCAGTTCCCGGTTGACCCGGTAGCGCAGCGGCAGGCGCGAGCGGTCGACCACCAGCGCGATCTGCACGTTGCCGCGGGCCAGATGCTCCGGCACCAGCTTGCGCACCTCGGCCTCGAGGGACTCGAAGCCCTGGGGCAGACGTAGCCGGAGATCGAGGTTGCGGCCGTTGACGCTCTTGACCTCCCAGACCCAGGTCATCACGTCGTCGCCGCCATCGTGGCGGGCGAAGCCGGTCATGCTTGCAAGGGCGGGGTTCTGAGACAAAGCTGGATCACCTATCGGCGGGCGGCGCGGGATGGCCCCGGAACCGGAGTCGGGCCTTTATATACGCGGTGCCTTAGGCCAACAAGCGAGGCCGATCCCTTAGAGAGCGGTCCGAACATGCAACGCGAGGGAGCCTCAGCAGCGTGACCACCAAGGACCCGACCAGCATCCTGATCACCGGCGCCTCAAGCGGCATCGGCGCCGCGCTCGCCAAGGCCTATGCGGCGCCGGGCGTGCGGCTCGCGCTCAGCGGTCGCAATGAAGCGCGCCTGACCATGGTTGCCGGCCTCTGCCGCGGCGGCGGCGCCGAGGTCACAACCGCCCTGCGCGACGTCACCGACGCCGAGGCCATGGCCGGCTGGATCGCCGAGGTCGACCAGGAGCGGCCGCTGGACCTGGTGATCGCCAACGCCGGCATCTCCGCCGGGACCGCCGACGGCGGCGAGGACCGGGCGCAGAGCGCGGCGGTCTTCGCGGTCAACCTGGACGGCGTGCGCAACACCGTGCTGCCGGCGATCGAAGCGATGCAGGCCAGGGGCCGGGGCCAGATCGCGATCATGAGCTCGCTGGCCGCCTTCCGCGGCTTCCCGGGGGCGCCGGCCTACTGCGCCAGCAAGGCGGCGGTGCGAATCTGGGGCGAGGCCCTGCGCGGCCATCTGGCCGGCGATGGCGTCGGCGTGTCGGTGATCTGCCCGGGCTTCGTGCGCAGCCGCATGACCGAGGTCAACGACTTCCCCATGCCCTTCCTGATGGACGCCGAACGCGCCGCCGTCATCATTCGCCGCGGCTTGGCGCGCAACCGCGGCCGCATAGCCTTTCCCTGGCCAACCTACTTCTGGGCCTGGCTGCTCGGCGTCCTGCCCACCGCCCTCACCGATCGCCTGCTGCGAAAGATGCCAAAGAAGTCGACGACGAAGGCGGACTAGACAGCTTTCGCTCACGGCAAGACACGAATCGGCGAGGCTATGCTTGCACGCATTGACGCTGCGAGCGGCGTTGAGGAAACTCACCGTCGTCCGGTCGGGAGGTAGCTGCGCCCCCTCGCAACGTCTGCACTTTGTCCGATTGGGAAGAGCGGAACCGCTTGGCCCCGATAGAGCAACGCATGCCAAACAGGAGTGACGTACAGTTTCGGACCCAGGGGTCCCGAGATCATCTGCCTCCCCAGCTTGCCTGCTTTGGCACCGATCCCCACGTAACATTGGCGCGCGTAAGTTCCACCGTCCGCTTGGTGCGCCCGCCGGAGTCGTTGATGGGATACCGCGCGCCCGTCGAGGGTGCTGGGAAGTCGGGCATGGGGAGGCTACGGCTCTTGGGCAAATACATCGGCGAAATGCCGGTCTAGCCAAAGAATGGCAGCGACACTTCTCGACATCGCCGGCGGCTACGCAGTGATCGGCCTGTGCACGGCGGCGATCTTCCTGTTCCGCGGCATCGATCGAGTGGATCCCAATGCCCGGGGGGCCTGGGCCTTTCGTCCCCTGCTGATCCCGGGCCTGGTGCTGATCTGGCCGCTCGTCCTCTGGCGCTGGTGGCGCCTCGCTCGGGGCGAGAACCTGGCCCGGCGGCACCGCCCCCCGCGCAAGACCCAGGACCAGCTCGCGCTCGTCTTGGCGCTTCTCGTCCCCTTGATCCTGGCAGCTGCACTTCTTGCCAAACAGGACGGCCCGTATGAGCGGCCGGCGGTGATGATCGCACCGCCCGATGCTGATGCGGGGGAGCGGCAATAGGCGTGAAGTACATCCCGGTCCAATGGAACGCGAACAAGTACGCCTACGACACCGTCGTCCTGCTCTGCATTGTCGCCTACATCCTGATCTTCCTGCGCCTGGGCGCCGCCGCGGCGGAAGTCACCCGGCCGGTCGACGGCCAGATCCTGCGTATCCGGGCCTTCGGCAGCTGCGCCTTCCTCATGCTGACCGTGATCCTCTGCATCGGTCCGCTGGCCCGCCTCGACCGGCGCCTTCTACCGTTGCTTTACAACCGGCGTCATTTCGGGGTGCTGACTGCCCTGGTCGCCGTGACTCACGCGATCTACGTCCTGAACTGGTACTTCGCCTTCAGCCCGACGCCACCTCTGGAGGGCCTTCTAGGCGCGAACACAAGCTACGGGCAATTTCTGGGATTTCCCTTCGAGGCCTTCGGCGTTTTCGCGCTCATTGCCCTCGCCGTGCTTGCTGCCACAAGCCACGACTTCTGGCTGGCCTTCCTCTCGGCGCCGGTCTGGAAGTCGCTGCACCTCCTGATCTATCCGGCCTACGCAGCCGTCGTCGCCCACGTCTCGCTCGGCTATCTGCAGGACGCGAAGAACCCGACTTTCGCGCTGGTCGCCGGCGGCGGTGCGCTGATCGTCGCGGGTCTCCACTTCCTGGCTTGGAGGCGTCGCGAAGCCGAGCCGGAACCGGAGGTCGACTGGATCGACGTCGGGCGCTGGCAGGAGATCCCGGACGGCCGCGCGGTGATCGTGGGCCTGCGTGGCGAGGAACGGGCCGCCGTGTTTCGCAACGGGCGGCGACTCTCGGCGGTGTCCAACGCCTGCGCGCACCAGAACGGCCCGCTGGGCGAGGGCCGCATCCTCGACGGCTGCATCACCTGCCCTTGGCACGGCTTCCAGTACCGGCCCGAGGACGGCTGCTCGCCGCCGCCCTTCACCGAGAAGATTCCGACCTACCGCCTGAAGCTCGAGGGCGACAGGGTGCTGATCGACCGCCAGGGCAATCCGCCGGGAACGCCGGTGCCGCCGCTCGAGCTGCCGGAGGGCGCCTGATGGCGGAGCCCCGAGAGCCCTTCTTCGTCGGCTGGGCCACGCCGCCCCCGGGCTTGCGTGGGTTCCTTGTCTGGGTGGCCGCCGGCCTCGTCGGGCTCTTCGCCGCCTTGGGATACCTGCTCGCAGCCACCCAGGACGATCCCGGCGACGGGGCCTTCCGATTCGACTGGAACCGTCAAACCGTCGTCGGCGTCCTCGAGTCCCGGCCTTACCCGCTTCTTCACGTGCTCGAGAGCGAGCGCTTCCCGCAAGGTCATACCCTGTTGCTGTCGGGCAATGGCAAGCGCGGTGCGCAGGATCGGAGCGCGGCGCTGGACGGCCGCCTCGTGCGCGCCTCCGGCATCGTGCTCAAGCGCGGCGAACTCGACATGCTGCAACTCCGCGGCGGCGCCGAGGGATTGAGCGCGGCCGAGGGGACGGAGACCGCGCCGCCCGAGGTGCAACCCTTGGGCCGCTGGCGCATTACCGGCGAAATTTGCGATGGCAAGTGCTATGCGGGCGCCATGCGGCCGGGCCGCGGCCTGGCGCACAAGGCCTGCGCCAATCTCTGCCTGAACGGCGGCGTGCCGCCGGTCTTCGTCGCCACCGACGACATCGACGGCACGCCCTTCCTCTTGATGGCCGACGCCGAGGGCGGCCCGGTGACCGAAAGGATCCTCGATCACACCGCGACCTTGGTCGAGATCGAGGGGGCTGTGGAGCGCCGCGGCGCGCTTCTGGTGTTCCGCATCGACCCCGAAAGCATCCGCCTGGCCCGATGACGCTCGCTCGCCTCATCGCCCCGGGACTGACGATCCTTGCCTGCGGGCTGCTCTGGATCGGCTACGACTCCATCGGCGTCCTGCGCGGCACGCCCTTGTGGGAGTTGCGCTATGTCCTGCTCGGCTGCGCGGCCTTCGCATTGCTCACGCTGGTGGAGAAGGTCTCTGCCGGCCTGAACGCCTGGTCCAAGCGCCGCGAAGGTTGACCCGCGTCCCAGCCACTTCCATCGGGATCTTTCAAAGAAGACGGTGGCCGACGCCGAGGTCAGATTCGATTTCGCCAGCCCCTGATCCTGGTTGAACTCGGCTGCGGCGGCACTGCTGCAAGAATGCAAAGCGGCCAACCATGACTGCACCCTGGAGTTCATTCGGCACGCTACATGGGTCAAAAGAGGGGCCCGGCCCGTTTTCGGATGAATGTGCAAAAAAACACAAGGCATGGCAGTGCACCTACCCGACAATGTCCGAGACAGAAATGAAGAGGGAAAGCTTCATGCGGATCGCGAAGGTCTGGAGATCTACGGCGCTGGCCGTAGCCGTCTTCTTTGGCGGATGTTCCTACGATGTGGAGGTCGGAGACGAGACGCTGGAGCCGGATCTGACGCCAACCGCGGACTACGACGGGCTCAGGAAAGTACCCGGGTTGGACTGGTACGAGCTTTCCCAGGGCTGGAACAGCGAACTGAGACGGGCGTACTGGTTCACGCCACAGGGCTCCGCCTTGGTGCCCTATAAATGGTTCCTGCACCTGGAAATGCCGGAGAGGAACTGCAAGGGCGAGCCTGATCCATTGCTGAACGCGGGGGGCTGGACGCTTTTCCGGGACGCGGGGCATTTGAGCAGCCTGGGCTACATCCCGGCGCCTTCTGACCCGATCTGGAACCCCGACGGCCTGCCAATCGGATTCGCCAAATCACCCACTGCCGACGGCGACTTCATGGGCCCGACTTGCTCCGCGTGCCACAACAACCTCATGGTTCTGAACGGCCGCAAAGTCCTGGTCGAGGGCGCACCGACGCTCTCGGACCTGCAGGGTTTGAATGAGGGTTTGGCCAACGCACTCTGCTCGATGGATCACGAGAAGGTCAGATCGGGAGCCACCAACCGCGATGCCAACATTGCCGACGCCAAGGCGCAGTTCACACGTTTTGCGAAGGCCGTCCTCAAGGATGGCTACTCGACAGCAAACGCGGATATCCTGCTTGATCGGGTGAGGAGACAAACCAAGAAGATCCAGATTCGCAACGCGAGGAACTACTCCCAAAGAACCGATGAGTTCCCGCCCTATGGCAAAGGCCGTCTCGATGCCCTCGGTGCAATCCTCAACGAGGTCGCGGTCACGGCGGCACAAGCGCCGCGAAATAGCTATCCAGCCAATGCGCCGGTCAGCTATCCGTTTCTCTGGGGAACGCCCCAGTCGGACGTGGTGCAATGGAACGGCGCCGTCGACAACCAGTCCTCCGGATTTGGTCCGCTGGGACGCAACGTCGGCGAGGTTGTTGGGGTATACGGCCATGTGGCGGTTTCTCCAACGGAAACCGGCGAAGCCTTCCTGAAGGCAACTGAAGAAAAGAGTAGGAATTTGTTGGGGCCCCCGCTGGTCGAGAGGGCACAGGGACCGCAACTCGGCGGTTTCGAGTCCTCCGTCATGATGGCCAACCTGGGCGCAATCGAGCGTTGGATCAGCATGCTGCGCTCGCCGAAATGGCCGGAAGATGTTCTGGGTCGCCTCGACCCGGCAAAGGTCGAGCGCGGCCGGGAAATTTACATGGGCAAAGGCGCAAAGCGGGTCAAATGCGTCGGCTGCCATCGCCTGGTCGCGCGCGAAGACCAGGACAAGGCCTATCAGTCGACCATGGTCCGAGTGAACGACATCGGCACCGACCCGGCGACGGCCAACAACTTCCTGCTCGAGTCCCACCCGAAATTCCAAGCGCCCTGGATTACCGGCCAGTTCGAGGGAATGAAGAAGAGTGTCCTGTCAGGCGATCGCTACGGGAAGACTTTTCTTTATCGGGGTGAGGCGCTGAGCACGGTCGTGGTCGGCGTGATTCTCGGCGACCTCTTTTTCGACGGCCTTGACGGTGCCTATCGAAGCCGGTCGGTTTCCAAAGCGACCAAGGTCATCAATCCGGCGGACAAGTTGTTCCGCTACAAGGCGCGACCCCTGACCGGCATTTGGGCGACGGCACCCTATTTGCACAACGGGTCCGTCGCCAGCCTCGCGCAACTCCTCACGCCGGAAAATGAGCGCGATCCGACCTTCTGCGTTGGCAACCGTGAATTCGATCCCAAGAACGTGGGCTTCGTCTCGGAAATGGATGGGAACGGCAAGTGCAAGGACGACCAGTACAAGTCGACCCTGCTTGATACGTCCAAGTTCGGGGCATCGAACCAGGGTCACTCGAGCCTTCGCCAGGGCGTGAGGCTGAGCCGCGAGGACAAAGAGGCTCTGATCGAATTTCTGAAAACGCTATAGCGGGAGGACCCAACACTTCAGAACCGGGTCAAGGTCCCAGAAAAGCCATTGGGGAGGAATTCGTGGCAGGTGGCTCTTGCGCTGATACGACGATGGCCAAGCGGATTGCCGCCTGCGGCATTGCGCTGGCGCTGGCGTCTTGTACCGGCGGCGAAGACGTCAGCTCGGTTTCCGAAGCGCCCGACTATCCGGCCGCGGACGGTCCGGGAGAAGTCATGCAGGTCGACGAGGCTCGGGCGGCTACGGCCATAGGCGACGCGATCGAGATCGGCCTGACACGCCGCGCCGAGGCCCGGCGCAAGACCGGCGAGCCGGGAAACTTCGCCCGGCAAAGACCCTTCATCCGCGATGCGCACCCCAAGGCCCACGGCTGCGTCAGAGCGAACTTCCGGGTCACCCCTGATCTGCCTGCGGACCTCGCCAAGGGCGTCTTCGCGCCGGGCAGGTCCTATTGCGCCTGGGTGCGGTTCTCCAACTCGAACGAGGATCCGGACCGTTCCGACGCCGAGGAGGACGGCCGGGGCATGGCGATCAAGCTGCTGGGCGTGGACGGCGAAACGCTGCTGGAAGAACACAAGAATGCCGGGACCCAGGATTTCATCATGATCAGCCATCCCGTGTTCTTCATCAACGACGCCCAGGATTACGCCACCGTCGTACGCGAGCAAAACAAGGAAGGCGGACCGTCGCTGCTCAAACTGTTCTCCGCAATCGGCCTGAAGGGATCCTTGAACGCGGCAGCCATCACCGGCTTGAAGAACCGGAACCCCTTCGAGGCGGAGTACTGGTCCATGGTGCCCTACCAGCTGGGCGTCGGTTCGGGAGCCAAGGCCACCAAGTTCAAGAGCCAGCCCTGCGGCTACGACGACTTGAGCGAAAGAGACAAGGCGTTCTATCGCGAGCCCGAGATTCCCGACGACGCCTCGCCCACCTTCCTTCGCGAGGCACTGCGGACGAGCCTGGATGCCGGCGCGCCCTGCATGGAATTCCTCGTCCAGGTTCGAACGGAGTCCATGGACGTCGAAGACGCCAAGACCGAATGGTCGCCGGAGGCGGCACCCTTCCGCAAGGTCGCCACCCTGCACTTCCCCGCCGGTCAGACCTTCGACACCGAGGAACAGAACCTGGCTTGCGAAGACATGTCCTACACGCCCTGGCACGCCCTGCCCGAACACAAGCCCCTGGGCGCCCTCAATCGCATCCGCAAAGTCGTCTACCGGCGGATCGCCGAGTTCCGGCGGAAGAACAACGAGGCGCCGCGCGAGGAACCGCCCGCCCTTCACCTCGACCAATGCCAGGCTGGACGGTGGGCGCTAGAGGGCGCAGCCCCCTACGACCGCTGATGCCGCAAATCCGACCGCAAGTCGGCCGAGGACCTGTGGTCCCGATCGGGAGGGCGGCCGAGCAAGTGGCCGCTCGGCCACATCACTCCCGAACGACCGATTGCGAGTTCCGCCAGAGCCTCAGCGGTTGATCGTTCGGCGGATGCGGCGCCACTTGGCGACGTTCCTGTTGTGCTCGGCAAGGGTCTTGGCAAAGGCGTGACCGCCGGTGCCGTCGGCGACGAAGTAGAGGTAGTCGGTCTCGGCCGGATTGAGCACCGCCTCCAGGGCGGCGCGCCCGGGATTGGCGATTGGCCCCGGCGGCAGGCCGGCGTTGCCATAGGTGTTGTAAGGATTGTCGACCCTGAGGTCGCGCGACCTGAGCGCCCGGTCCAGCGGGCCGGTCCCGCCGGTCAGGGCGTAGACCACGGTCGGATCCGACTGCAGCCGCATGCCGCGCTTCAGCCGGTTGATGAAGACCCCGGCGACCAGGGGCCGCTCCTCGGCCACCCCGGTCTCCTTCTCGACGATCGAGGCCAGGATCACCGCCTCCGCGGGGGTATCGATGGGCAGGCCTTCCGCCCGGGTCGGCCAAAGCTCGGCCAGCGTGTCGGCCATCGCCTTCTCCATCCGGCCGACGATGTCCGGGCGGGCGTCGGCCCAGGCGTAGTTGTAGGTCTCCGGCAGCAGGCTGCCTTCCGTCGGGACGCCGTCCAGTTCGCCGACCAGACCCTCGACGCCCGCGATCAGGGTCATCACCTCGGCGCTGGTCAAGCCTTCGGGCACGGTGAACTGGCGGATCACGGTCTCGCCACTGACCAGAATGTCGATCACCCCGCCCATGGAGACCCGGGCCGGAAAGGCGTATTCGCCGGCCTTGAGGCTGCGGCTGACCCGGTAAAGCCGCGCCGAGAGCCGGAACAGGAAGGCGTCGTCGATCACGCCCCCGCTTTGCAGGTTCTCGGCGATCGCGGTCAGCGAGGCGCCGCGCTCGACGATCACCGTGGTATCGGCCTGCAGCGGCCCGGGCCGGTCGAGGCGGAAGATCCCGCCAAGGACCGCCGCGCCGGCAACAAGGATGAGCAAAGCCGCCGCGATCGCGCCGGCTTTGGCCCAGAACTTCATGCGCGGGCTAGGTATAGGCCCCTAGGACCAGGCTGGCGTTGGTGCCGCCGAAACCGAAGGAGTTCGACAAGGCGATGTTGACCTTGCGCTCTTTCGCTTCGTGCGGCACCAGGTCGATGTCGCAACCCGGGGACGGATTGTCCAGGTTTAGGGTCGGCGGCACGACACCCTGGCCGATGGCGAG
>JASJAL010000256.1 GCA_030067055.1 Kiloniellales bacterium
CTGGGAACTTTCGCTTCACGCTATATTAGCGAAAAACCTTGCAGACTTTTCGCCGAGAGAGACCTCGCAAGGGAGGGGTTCGGATGACCCTGTCGAAGCGCACTTTGGAAACCCTGATCGATCTCGTCGAGATCAAGCTCAGCTGCGTCGAGATCTACGATCGGGAAGATGCCCGCGAGCTGTCGGCGCTGGAGCAGTGCCGCGGCGAGCTTCTCGCCCTGGCCGGCCGTCCCGATCCCGGTGCGGTGGTCAGCTTCCCGAAGCGTTCCCGCGGCCGACCCCGCGCCGCTCACTAAGTACACGGCCTTCCTTTTCGGTGCCGCCGGTCCAGGCCGGCTGGCCGCCTAGGAAGGCACCGCCATTCCGCGCGCCACGCCCGGTCGCGCTGCGATCCCATCGTACCAGCGTTTCACGTTCGGATAGTCTTCCAGCGCGATGCCCTGCCACTCGTGCCGGGCGGCCCAAGGGAAGGTCGCCATGTCCGCGATGGTGTAGTCGCCGGCCAGATAGGCCGCCTCTGCCAAGCGGCCGTCGAGCACTCGATAAAGCCGTGCCGTCTCCTTGGTATAGCGTTCGACCGCGTAAGGGATCTGCTCCGGCGCGAAGCGGCGGAAGTGGTGAGCCTGGCCCAGCATAGGACCGAAACCGCCCATCTGCCACATCAGCCACTGCATGCAGACATGCCGGGTCTTGGCATCCTGCGGCAGGAAGCGTCCGGTCTTCTCTGCCAGGTAGATCAAGATCGCGCCGGTTTCGAAGAGCGCGAAAGGCCCGCCGTCCGGCCCCTCCGGATCGACGATCGCAGGGATCTTGTTATTGGGGCTGATCTTCAGGAAGTCCGGGTCGAACTGCTCATCCTTTGTGATGTTGATGGGATGGGTGTTGTAGCCCAGGTCCATCTCCTCCAGGGCGATGGAGACCTTCCTCCCGTTGGGGGTGCTCCAGGTGTACAGCTCGATCGTCACGTGCGGCTCCCTTCCTCTACGGCTCTTTCTCTTTCGATGGGCGGCCACTCTACAGGCGTCGCGGGGCCGTGATCCAGTCAGACCTTCGTACGCTTCTCGCTGGCGCCTTGCAGGCGGACTGCGTTAAACTTATTTGACACCAAAGGCTGGGGTGCCGTAGGCGGGGATTGCTAGCCCGCTATGTCGGCTGAGAACACACCCACAGAACCTGATCTGGATCATACCAGCGAAGGGAGCCTCTCGATGACAGGTTCCAGACCCAAAGATGCTTCTGGCGGCCCCAAAGTCGCCGTGATCGGTGCCGGCGTTTGCGGGCTCGGCATTGGCTGGCGGCTTGCCGAGGCCGGCTGTCGCGTCACCGTCTTCGACCGCGGTAGTGCCGGGCAGGGCGCCTCCTGGGCCGCGGCCGGCATGCTGGCCGCCGGCGTCGAATGCGAGCCGGGCGAGGAGCCGTTGCTGCAACTGACCCTCGAGAGCCAGCGGCTTTGGCCGACATTCCGGCGAGAACTCGAAGCCGCCAGCGGCCGGGCCATCGGCTACCGCGACGAGGGCACCCTGGTTGCCGCGCTCAATCGCGACGACGTCGAGGAGCTGCGCTTCAACTACGAGTTCCAGCGCGGTCTGGGCGTCGAGCTCGAGTGGCTGAACGGCGGTCAGGCGCGGACGCGTGAGCCCTACCTCAGGTCCAGCGCACCCGCGGCGGTGTACAGTGCGCGGGATCATCAGGTCGACAACCGCCTGCTGGTCCTGGCCTTGAAGGAGGCTTTCCTGCGTGCCGGCGGCGAGCTTCAGGAGAACGCCACCGTCACCGCGATCGAGACCGCGGCGGGACATGCTGCCGGGGTCGTCGTCGATGATCGGAGATTCGCTGCGGAGGCCGTGGTCATGGCTGCAGGGGCCTGGTCGCGTCAGATCGAAGGCCTGCCCGAGGCCCTGCGGCCGCCGGTGCGTCCGGTCAAGGGCCAGATGCTGGCCCTGTCGATGGATCCGGCCGAGCCCCTGCTGCGCCACGTACTCTGGGCGCCCCGGATCTACATGGTGCCGCGCGACGACGGGCGCCTGATCGTCGGCGGTACGGTGGAAGAGCGCGGCTTCGACGACAGCCTGACGGCGGGCGGTGTTTTCAGCGTGCTGGAGGCGGCTTGGCGTGCGGTCCCGGCGATCGAAGAGCTGCCGATTGCCGAGATGTGGGTCGGCTTCCGGCCGACCAGCCGCGACGACGCGCCGATCCTCGGCCCGGGGCCGATCGAAGGCCTCTATCTGGCCACAGGCCATCACCGCAACGGCATCCTTCTGGCGCCCGCGACCGCGGACTACGTCAGCCAGGCGATCCTGGAGGGCGGCGTGCCGGAGGCGATTCGCGATTTCACCCTGGCGCGCTTTCAGCCGGGCGAAGCGCAGCCGCGCCAGGCGGTGGGAGGCGAGCGATGACCGCCAGCATTATCGTCAACGGCGAGCGCGCGCCCTTAACGGCAACGAACGTGGTCGAGCTGCTGCAGGATGCCGGCGTTGATCCCCAGGCGCGGGGCGTCGCGGTCGCAGTCAACGGGACGGTGGTGCCGCGCCGCGACTGGGCACAGCGCCGCCTTGTGGCGGGCGACCTGATCGAGATCGTGAAACCCTTCGCCGGCGGTTGAGGCGGGGTAGGAGTGAACCGCATGAGCAAGAGCGATGGTTTGACCCTTGGCAAGCATAGTTTGGACTCGCGGCTGATCCTGGGCTCGGCGCGCTTTCCTAACCAGCAGGTGCTGCTCGATGCCCTGGAGGCCAGCGGCGCAGGGGTGGTCACGGTCTCGATCCGCCGGGTCAGCCTGGACGGCTATGCCGAATCCATGCTCGACCTGCTCGGCGGCCGCTGCGCCTTGCTGCCCAACACGGCCGGTTGCGCTACGGCCCGCGATGCGGTCCTGACGGCCCAGCTGGCACGGGAGGCGCTGGAGACCGACTGGGTGAAGCTGGAGGTGATCGGCAATCGCGAGACCCTCTATCCAGATGCCGAGGAGCTGCTGGCTGCGGCCCGGGAACTCCTGGCCGACGGTTTCACCGTGCTGCCCTATTGCACCGACGATCCGGTGCTCTGCCAGAAGCTCGCCGACCTGGGCTGCGCCGCGGTCATGCCGCTCGGGGCACCTATCGGATCGGGCCAGGGGATCTGCAATCCCTACAACATCGAGCTGATCTGCGCCCAGAGTCCGGTGCCCGTGGTGCTCGACGCCGGGATCGGGACCGCCTCCGATGCGGCCATGGCGATGGAGCTCGGCTGCGATGCGGTCATGATCGATTCGGCCATTGCCCGGGCCCGCGACCCGGTCGCCATGGCTGCCGCCATGCGCGATGCGGTGCGGGCGGGCTACACGGCCCGACGGGCCGGGCGAATCCCGCGTCTCAAGCATGCCGAAGCCTCGAGCCCGCAGCTCGGTCTGATCGGGTCGTGACCCCTGGCCGGGCCTTGCCGGTCCCGCCGCTGCTGATCATCACCGACCGGCACCAGGCGGGGCAGGATCTCTTGGACCTCGCAGAGGCCGCCTTCCGGGCCGGCGCGCGCTGGCTCTCGTTGCGCGAGAAGGACCTCGAGGCCGGCCCCCGCCTCTCATTGCTTCGCGCCCTGGTCGTCCTGGGTGCGCAGCACCGTGCCAGCGTAACCCTGCACGGCGATCCCGAGGCCGCCGCCGCAGCCGGCGCCGCCGGGGTTCATCTGCCCGCCGGCGGTGCCGTCGCCGCGGCCCGCCGGACGATCGGGCCTGAAGCTCTCATCGGGATCTCGGTCCATGACGAGGCGGAGCTCGCCGCGGCCGCCGTCGCCGACTACGTCACGCTCAGCCCGGTCTTCCTCAGCGCCAGCAAGCCGGGCTACGGTCCGGCGCTCGAGCCGGCGGGCCTGCGCGCGCTGGTGGACCAATCGCCCTGTCCCGCGATCGCGTTGGGCGGGGTCACCGCCGCGACGGCCGCGGCTTGCCTCCAGGCGGGTGCCGCCGGAATTGCGGTCATGGGATCGGTCATGCGGGCTCCGGACCCAGGCAGCGAGGTCGGGTCCCTCTTGGCAGCGCTCCGCGATCGTCACGCCTGACATGCTCGGCGCGCATGGCCGAAAGCGTCGAAATCGGTTGCTTCAGCGGTTCAAAAGGGTTATCGCCCCGGCCAATCCCAAAACAGAACACATTTCGGCTATGCAGCATCTCGACGAACTGGAAGCCCAGTCGGTCTTCATCCTCCGTGAGGCCTACAACCGCATCCGGCCCCTGGCCATGCTTTGGTCCCTGGGCAAGGACTCCAACGTCATGGTCTGGTTGGCCCGAAAGGCCTTCTTCGGCACGGTTCCCTTCCCCCTAATGCATGTCGACACGGGCATGAAGTTCGAGGAGATGTATGCCTTCCGCGAGCGCTATGCCAAGGAGTGGGGGCTGGACCTCCTGGTCGAGGACTGTCCGCCGCTGGAGGCCGTCGACGCCGATCTGCCGCCGGCACGGCGCAGCGCCGAGCGCAAGACCCTCGGCCTCAAGGCGGCGATCGAGAAGCATGGGTTCCAGGGCATCATCGCCGGGATCCGGCGCGACGAGCAGGCGACCCGCGCCAAGGAGCGGGTCTTCAGCCCGCGCGCCGAAAGCGGCGAGTGGGACTTCCGCGACCAGCCGCCGGAGTTCTGGGACCAGTTCAAGACCGATTTCCCAGCCGGCACGCACCTGCGTATCCATCCACTGCTGCATTGGACCGAGATTGACATCTGGCGCTACATCAAGCGCGAGGCGATTCCCCTGGTGCCGCTCTACTTCGCAAAGGACGGCAAGCGCTATCGCTCGCTGGGCGACAAGGACATCACCTTTCCCATCGAGTCCAAGGCCTCGACGATCGACGAGATCATCGAGGAACTGGAGACGACCAAGGCGCCCGAGCGGGCGGGCCGGGCCATGGATCACGAGTCCGAGGATGCCTTCGAGCAGCTTCGGGCCACCGGATACATGTGAGGCACGCCATGGCTGACAAGCGATCCATTCTTCCCGCGACCCAGCAACCCCTGCACATGGTCATCGTGGGCCACGTCGACCACGGCAAGTCGTCCCTCATCGGCCGCCTGCTCTACGACACGGATTCCCTGCCCGAGGGCAAGTTCGAGGAACTGAAGGCGGTCAGCGCCAAGCGCGGCATGCCGATTGAATGGTCTTTTGTCCTCGACGCCTTCCAGGCCGAGCGCGACCAGGCGATCACCATCGATACGACCCGGATCTGGTTTCGCACCTTCAAGCGCGACGTGGTGATCATCGACGCGCCCGGCCACCACGAGTTCATCAAGAACATGATCAGTGGCGCCGCCAACGCCGAGGCGGCCGTGCTGGTGGTCGATGCCGGTGAGGGTGTGCAGGAGCAGACCAAGCGCCACGGCTACCTGCTGTATCTCCTGGGCATCCGCCAGGTCACCGTCGCGGTCAACAAGATGGACCTTGTGGACTACGACCGCCAGCGCTTCGCCACGGTCTCCAACGAGGTGACGGAGTACCTCGGCAAGCTGGGCATCGAGCCCAACTTCATCGTGCCGATCTCGGCGCGGGAAGGCGACAACATCGCCAAGCCCTCGGCCAAGATGCCCTGGTACGACGGCCCGACGGTGCTGGAGTCCCTCGATCGCCTGCAGTCAGCATCCGCGCCGGTCGACCAGCCGCTGCGCTTTCCGGTTCAGGACGTCTATAAGTTCGACGACCGCCGAATCATCGCCGGGCGCATTGAAACAGGTGTCCTCCGGGTCGGCGACACTCTGGTCTTCTCGCCATCGAACAAGACCGCCCGGGTCCGCTCGATCGAGGCCTGGAACGTCGATCCGAAGCCGGTCTCGGCCAGTGCCGGTCAGTCCATCGGCATCACTCTGGACCAGCAGGTTTTCGTCGAGCGCGGCGAGATCGGCAGCCATGAGTTCAACCCACCGAACCTGTCCAACGTCTTCCGCACGACCTTGTTTTGGCTGGGCCGCAAGCCGCTCAGCGTCGGCGACAGCTACAGGGTCAAGCTCGCGACGCGCGAGGCGCGGGTGACGGTCGAGGCGATCGACGCGGTGGTCGACACCAACTCCCTGGCCAAGGGACAGGCCGAATCGCTGGAACGTAACGGCGTCGGGACCGTGGTTCTGCGCAGCCGCGAGATACTGGCGCTGGACGAGTACGCTCGGAGCGCCCGGACCGGCCGCTGCGTGCTGGTCGATGGCTACGACACCGTTGGCGGCGGTGTCATTTCGATGGAAGGCTATCCCGACCAGCGCAACGTGATGACGGTCAAATCGACCAACATCCACAGCGTCGAGCACAGCGTCGAGACCAACAGCCGCGTCCGGGTCAACGGCCATACCGGTGGCGTGCTCTGGTTCACCGGACTGTCCGGCGCCGGCAAGTCGACGCTGGCGATGGAGGTCGAGCAGCGGCTATTCAAGCGCGGCCTGCAGGTCTACGTCCTGGACGGCGACAACGTGCGCCGCGGGCTCAACAAGAACCTTGGCTTCTCCCCCGAAGACCGCGCGGAAAACATCCGCCGTATCGGCGAGGTGGCCGCGCTCTTTGCGGATGCCGGAATGGTCTGCATCACCGCCTTCATCTCGCCCTATCAGGCCGACCGAGATCGCGCCCGGGCCGCGGCTCCGGGGCTGTTCCACGAGGTCTACGTCAAGGCCGATCTCGCGACCTGCGAGGAACGCGATCCCAAGGGTCTCTACAAGAAGGCCCGGTTGGGCGAGATCGCGGAGTTCACCGGTATCTCTGCGCCCTACGAGCCGCCCGCCGAACCGGAGATGGTGGTCGACACGGCGAAATCCGATATAGCCGGCTGTGTCGAGGAGATCGTTGCCTATGTGGAGCGGACCTTCAGGGCCGAGGAGAACTGAGGCCCAGACAGGTCACTTCGGCGTCACGGGCGGCCGATCTGCAACCTATCGACGAATTCCTAGGAACGGACGTTCGAGCGGTGGCCGCGGTCCGATTCGCGCAGCCGATCCGACTGTGTGATTGCCGTGGCGTCGCAGTTCGGTTGCGCCGGAACCGCGGCCGTTAACCATTGGGCCGCAGGGAATCCCTGGCTTTTTCGGAACTAGCAGGTCTTGCCTAGTGCTTTGAAATCCCTTAGCACTTTGTCTCAGGGTTAAGGGTATTTAAAACGATTAGACCCTAGTCTTGGCGCCAGGAGAGAGGGATAATCCCTTGTCTCGGCTGGCTGCGGGACACTTGGCACCGGGGGGAATCCGGTCCATAGCCGCAAGCGCACTGGTACCGGGATCCTGAGTCACGGGATCCCTGCCATAGATGCCGGTGCAATTGCGAAGTCCCCGTGAAGCGGCGCGCCATTGGCGCGGTCCGAAGGCAAGGGCGGAGTCTTGAGAGGGTAGGGACCGAAGGACATGCAGAGGCAGGCGGAGAGCAAGTTTCGTGCATTCTTGCGGCGCAGTTTCGTAGAGCGCGAGTTCTATCTGAGAGTGGACGGGCAGGTCCGCTACTTGCGGCTCGGGTCCAGGGTCCAGATGGTTGCAGCGGCGACCGTGGTCGCGGCCGGCCTCTGGGTCTCTTACGCATCGATCAAGACGGTGCTGCACTCGAGCATCGTCGATTCCAAGGATCGGCAGATCGAGCAGTCGCGCCTGGCCTACGTCGATCTCCTTCAGCAGATCAATGACTACCATGCGCAGTACGCGCGGGTCATCGAGAGCCTCGAGGACAACCAGGCCTTTCTCCTCAACCTGATGGAAGACGAGCGCGCCGACGCTCTCGACAAGGCGGATATCGAGCGCCGAATCGCTCGCTCCAATGCGGCGCGGGACCGGATCGTCTCGGCCCGGAGCGACATCGATCAGCAGCTGAAGCAAGCGCTGCGGGACGCCACCGGCGAAAGTGAAGTCGGCCAGCGGATCGAGGACCAGATCGCCCAGATCCGATCGCTGCTCGAAGTGACCGAGGCGGAGCGGGCCCAAATCAAGAAGGCGCGCGACCGGATCGCTGATCAGTTGAGCAGCCTCAAGGAAAACCTCGAGTCCAGCGAGACCAGCAAGCGCGGACTGGAAGCGACGGTGAACCGGCTCCAGGGCGAGCTCGGCAAGACCAAGGCCGACCGGACCCAGCTCAGCGCCGCCCAGCTGGCGCTTTCGGTCCAGATGGGCCGCTTGCAGGCCAACCTGTTGAACGCGCGCGAGCGCGAAGCCCAGCTCGAAGGCGAGGTCTTGGACCTGGAATCCGACCTGGACCGGGCCGTCGCCCTGGGCAGCGACCTGACCGAGGAGCGTGACCAGCTGCTCGGCGAGGTAACCGGGCTGGAATCCCGCCTCGTCTCTTTGCAGCAGAATCAGCACGGCGTGGTCGCGCGCCTGACGACGCAGACCCGCGAGAGCATCGGGATCCTGGAATCGGCAATCGAGACCGCGGGTCTCAATCCGGACAAGCTGCTGGCGCGCATGCCCAGGGGCTCCGGTGGCCAGGGCGGTCCCTTCGTGCCGGATCAGGCTGGCGACGAGGTGGCCGATCATCCGCCGCAGGAATTCTCCATCGCCTCCCTCGACGCCCACATGAACCGCTGGGAGGCCCTCCAGCAAGTCATGGGCTCGCTGCCTCTGGCGGCGCCGGTCGACGACTACCGGCTGACCAGCGGCTTCGGCGTTCGGCGCGATCCGATGAACGGCCGCCGGGCCCGCCACAACGGCCTGGACTTCGCCGCGCCGATCGGGGCGCACGTTCTGGCGACGGCGCCCGGCAAGGTCGTCTATGCCGGCTGGTACGGGCGCTACGGGCGCATGGTGGAGGTCGACCATGGCTACGGGATCCGTACACGCGTAGCGCATATGCGGAAGATCTACGTCAAGGTTGGGCAGACCGTCGCGTTTCGCGACAAGCTCGGGATGCAGGGCAGCTCGGGCCGAAGCAATGGGCCGCACGTCCACTATGAGATTCGCGTGGACGGCAAGGTTGTTGATCCGATGAACTTCATCAAGGCAGGCCGAAATGTTTTCAAGGGATAAATCCGACGCGCGTCTGGGCGGCAGCTCTGCCCCCGCTGCCCCCAAGGGCGGCATTCCCTCCATCATCAGCTCCGACTTGCGGGTCGTCGGCGACCTCCGCTCTGACGGCGATCTGCAGATCGACGGCGTGATCGAAGGCGACGTCGAGAGCCACAGCCTGACGGTCGGCATCAATGCCAAGATCAAGGGCTCGGTCTCGGCCGACGACGCGCGCATCTGCGGCACGGTCGAGGGCGAGGTCAAGGCGAAGTCGGTGATCGTGGCCGAGACCGCCCGGGTCATCGGCGACGTGGTCCACGAGAAGCTCTCGGTCGAGACCGGCGCCTATCTCGAAGGCAATTGCCGGCACATGAGCGCCGGCCGCGGCGCCGGCAATGGTGCCGGTTCCAAGGTTTCGCTGCTCAAGACCGAGGAAGCCGATGCCAAGGACGACGCGGGCAGCGCGAAGCCCAAGTCGAACGGCAAGGATGGAGACGGGGCCGCGCCGCTGGCCGGCTGAGCCGCCCGCCTTTCGCGGGCAGAAACGACGGCCGGAGCCTCGGGATCCGGCCGTTGGTCTTTTCGGGTCCTGAGGTCAGCTTTCCGTGAGCAACCGGGCCATCAGGTCCGTATCGATGTTGCCGCCGGACAGGGTGATGGCAACGCAACGGTCGCGCGCGTCATAGCGGCCGGTCAGCAGTGCCGCCAGGGTCACCGCGCCGCCCGGCTCGACCACCAGCTTCAAGGTTTGGAAGGCGTAGCGGATCGCCACGGCGACCTCCTCGTCGGTCACCGCGAAACCGCCGGCTGCGACCCGGCGGTTGACGTTGAAGGTCAGATCTCCCGGCTCCATGGCCAGCAGCGCGTCGCAGAACGATTTTGGCGGCGACTGGTTGGCCAGGCGCTGGCCGTCGGCGAGAGATCGGGCGGTGTCGTCCCAGCCGGCGGGCTCGACGGTGTAGACCTCGGTCTCCGGCGACAGGGCCCGGGCCGCGGTGCCGATCCCGGCGGTCAGGCCGCCGCCGCCGCAGCAGACCAGGATTGCATCCAGATCGACGCCCAGTGCCTCCGCCTGCTGGCAGATCTCGAGGCCGCAGGTGCCCTGGCCGGCAATGATCTCGGGGTCGTCGAAGGGCGGCACGATGGTCGCGCCGCGCTCTGCGGCGATCCTCTCGGCGATGGCCTTGCGGTCCTCCGCTCCACGTTCGTAAAGCACCACCTCGGCGCCGTAGCCCTCGGTGTTGGCGACCTTGATCCGCGGAGCGTCGCTCGGCATGACGATGGTCGCCGGCAGGCCCAGCAGCTGCGCCGCCGCGGCAACCCCCTGGGCGTGGTTGCCGGAGGAATAGGCGACCACACCGGCCGGCCGCTGGGCCGCGTCGATCTGGCTCAGCTTGTTGTAGGCGCCGCGGAACTTGAAGGAGCCGGTGCGCTGCAGGGTCTCCGGCTTGAGCAGGACCCGGCCGCCCAGGCGGGCGTTCAGCGCGGGGCTTTCCAGCAATGGCGTGATCACCGCCTTGCCGGCGAGGCGCCGGGCGGCGGCCTCGATCTCGGCCAGGCCCGGCAGGTTCAGGCTATCCATGCTTCCGGCCCCGGTCGATTCCGGCCAGGAATTCGTCGATGGCCGTGCGGCATTCGGGCTCCTCGAGGCTGGGGGTATGGCCGACGCCCTCGACCGTCAGCTGGGCCAGGTCGGGCTTGATCCTGGCCATGCGCTCCAGGCCGGCGGCGGTCAGGACATCGGAATCGGCCCCGCGGATAACCAGCAGGGGCAGGGCCCTCAAGGCCCGGAAAAAGGGCCAGAGGTCCCGAGCCTCCGGGCTGTTCAGGATGGCCTTGGCGATCTTCGGGTCCCAGTCGTGGTGCAGCTGGCCGTCGGGACCTTCCCTGAAGGTGCCCCGGATCATCCGGTCCCAGTCCTCCTGATTGCGCAGGCGCAGGTGCGGGAAGGTCTCGTGGATGGTCCGGGCGGCCGCCTCCCAGTTCGGCTGCGGGTTGTCGCGGCCGACGTAGGACATGATCCGCTCGATGCCCTCGTCGTTGAGGTCCGGGCCGGTGTCGTTCATCACCAGGCCGGCCAGGGCGGCCGGCAGGAAGACCGCCAGGCCCATGCCCAGCAGGCCGCCGTAGGAGGTGCCGATCACCACGAAGTGGTGCAGGCCCAGGGCGAAGCTGGCCTGGACCACGTCCCAGACGCAGGCCTCGGGGCCGTAGTGCCGCCAGTCAGGGTCGTAGTCGGAGCGCCCGCGGCCCCGGTAGTCCAGGGTCACCACCCGGCGCCCTGCGGCGAGCCGCGGGGCCAGGCGGGCGAAGTCGCCGGAATTGCGGGTCAGCCCGGTCAGGCAGAGCACCGGCGTTCCGAGTGACAGCGGATCGCCGTAGTCCCGGTAGAAGAGCTTCAGGCCGTCGTGGGTGCCGACGAAGCCCTCGCGATAGCCTGGGGCCAGGGCCTCGGTCGCGCTGCTGTCCGGCAAGGTGCGGGACCCTAGTCGAGGCCCAGCAGGCCGGGCAGCTCGTCCAGGCCCTGCATGACCGTGGCGGGCGTGCCGGGCAAGCGCTCGTCCTGCTGGCCGAAGCGGTTCATCCAGGCCACGGTGAAGCCGAACTGGGCGGCGCCGTGGGCGTCCCAGCAGTTGGTCGAGACGAAGCAGATCCGCCCGGCCTCGACCCCGAGGCGGTCGACCGCCAGCTGGTAGACCCGGGAATCGGGCTTGTAGATCCCGACCTCCTCGATCGACAGCGACGCGTCCAGGATCCGGTCCAGGCCGGCGGACTCGACCGCGGCGCCCAGCATGTCGGGCGATCCGTTGGACAGGATCGCGGTCTGCTTGCCGCCGGCCCGCAGTTTGCTCAGCGCCGGGATCACGTCGGGATAGGCTTCCAGGGAGAGATAGAGCTCCATCAGGCGTGCGCGCAGCGCGTCGTTCTGGATGCCGTGGGCGGCGAGGGCGAAGTCCAGGGCCTCGCCGGTGACCTGCCAGAAGTCGGCATGGGTCCCCATCAGCGAGCGCAGCCAGGTGTACTGCAGCTGCTTGTCGCGCCAGACCGCGGAGACCCCGGCAGCCTTTTCGCCCAGGGCGTCGCCGGCGCGCCGCGCCGCCGAGTGGACGTCGAAGAGCGTGCCGTAGGCGTCGAAGACGCAGGCGCCGATATCCTCGAAGGCCGGATGGCTCATGGTCGTTTCCCCTTGCGCAAGCGGCACCTAAGGTGCGGCGGCCCCCGCCCTCCGTCAAGCGGCCCCCACCCCCGTTTCGCCATATTTCGGTGATCGGCTCGGGCGGCCTCGGTTAGGACCCCAGTGCCGTAGGCCCGGCCCTCTTGAAGTATCTGTCAGGGCCGGGCAAGGCCAGGGAGCGATCGCTTGTCGTGCTGCCATCGTAAGAATGTTTGGCATCCTTGGATCCCGGGCGCAGCATGCGCCTGTGACAGGACGCACAGCCGGGACCGCAGAGGGCAGGGCCTGATGCTACGAAGCAAGACTGGAAGGTTCTGGTCATGAGAGCAGGCCGCACAGCGCTGGCCGCCGCCGCGATCGCCGCCCTGGCCGCCGGCGGCGCCGCGGCGGAGCCGGAGCCGCGCTACTCCTCGGCCCTGGCGGGGCTGCGGACGGTGTCCCTGGTGGTCGAGGGGCGGGTCTCGGACGGCTGCTGGCCCCGGCCGGAGGAGACCAGGGCCCGGATCGCCGACCGCCTGCAGGGTCACGGCCTGACCGTCAACGGCGCCGGTGACGGCCGCAACGCCCTCTACCTCTACGTCCTGGGCTATGCCATGGAGGGCGGGCGGACCTGCGTCTGGTTCGTCGACCTGACCCACGTCGGTTGGCGCGGCCCCTACCGTCTGATCCGTGGCGACAAGGCCGGCGCCCAGCGCCGCCTGCGCGACAGCCTGACCAAGCTCGCAGACATCTTCGCCGCCGATTGGGCGCTCAGCAACCGGGACGGCGCGGCGCAGGAGTGAGGGAAGGGCCGGCGACAGCCTTCGGTCGCTCAGCCCTGGTTCGCCTCTTCAGAGGTGTGCACGAAGTGACCGTTGAGACCTGGGTCCGGCAAGACACCTGACGCTGCCGGTCGCTTACCTTGCGCTCGCATCGACGTCTTCGGCGGGTGGAATTCGTCCCGAAACCAGGGCCAGGCCTCGTGGTCGAACAGGCTCTTGACCCAATCGATCGCAGCCCGGACCCGTGCGGACTTCTTGACGTTGGGATGATAGGTCAGCCAGATGTCTGAACGGGTATTGAGACCCAGGTTCAGTGGAACGATACCCTCGGCAAACTCACAAAAATAGGTCGGAAGCAGCGCGACTCCAGCACTGTTCTGAGTCGCGCTCATCAGCGACGTGCTTGAGTTGGTCAAATATCTTCGGTGCTGCGCCTTGCGCAGGAGAGTCACCCACGGCTCACAATCGGGCTCGAGGTAGTGATAGTACTCATGATCCAGGAGCCGGTGGTGAAGCAGCTCACCAGGCGTGGCGGGAACGCCAAAGCGATCCAGATACCCTATAGACGCCCAGGGCACGGCATGCAGGCTGCCCAGCTTGAGCGCGATGAGGTCTGACTCTTGCGGCTGCCGAAAGCGAATACTCAGATCGCTTTCCAGATTGAGAACATCGGCGGGTTTGATCGAGCAGTGAAGGTCGAGGGAGATGGCCGGATAGGCCTCTTGGAACTGGCCGAGGCGCGGAGAAATCCAGAAGGTTGCCAGCCCCTCGCTCAGAGAAATTCGAACTGTGCCTTCCAGGCGCTGATCCGCGCCGAGAACGCGTCTTTGTGTCTCGATCAGCGCGTCCTCGAATTGACGCGCCATTTCGAGGACGGTCTTCGCTTCGGCCGTGACGGCGACACCGGTCGGCAGGCGGTCGAAGACCCGGGTGCCGAGGTACCGCTCCAGGCTCTCGATCCTTCGACTGATGGTCGGCTGGGTGGTGCGCAGCCGCTTGGCCGCGCCGGAAAAGCTGCCGGCCTCGGCGACCGCGAGGAAGATGCGGAAATCGTCCCAGTTCGCGAGCGGATCGCGCTTTTGTCCATCCTGCATGATCTGCGTATACCCCCTATACGCGTTTTTCCCCCGACCTCGTCGTTCGCCGACTGTAGCATC
>JASJAL010000288.1 GCA_030067055.1 Kiloniellales bacterium
GGTACGGCCTCGCCACTCCCCTCGGCCGCCGGTGCGGCTGCCGCCGCGGGCGCGGCCGCCGGGGCCGCAGCCGCGCCGGGGGCGAACACGGCCGCCGCGCCGCCTTTGGCGATGCGGATCCGCCGGCCCTCGGACTCGTACTCGATCTCGGTCAATCCGGTCTCGTTAAGGAGATCGGCCAGCTTGCGCACCAGCTTCTCGTCGATGGATAGCTTGTCAGCCATCAAACCTCTTCCTCGGTTTTCAAGAGGCTGGCCATGGCGTCCAGGGCCAGCAGATAGCTCTGGGGGCCAAAGCCACAAATCGTCCCGGTCGCCGCCTGCGAAATGTAGGAGTGATGGCGGAACGACTCGCGCCGATAGATGTTCGAAAGATGGACCTCGATCAGGGGCAGGGCCACGGCCTGCAGGGCATCCAGCAGCGCGATCGAGGTGTGGGTCAAGGCGCCGGCGTTGAGGACGATCCCCTGGTGGCTGGCGCGTGCCTCCTGGACCCAGGTCACCAGCTCGCCTTCCAAATTCGACTGCCGGCAATCCACGGTGAGCCCGCGTTTCTTGCCCCGGGCCGCGCAGGCGGCCTCGATCTCGGCCAAGGTGGTCCGGCCGTAGACCTCCGGTTCACGGGTTCCGAGCAGGTTGAGGTTGGGACCGTTAAGGACCAGAACTGCCGGGGCTTTCGCCACCCGTTCCTCCGCAGGCGTGTAACTACGGCCACAGCGTTATCATAGGCGCCCGCGCCGGTGCAATCCGCTGTTGGGCATCTGGATCTCAGCCGGTCTTGGCACGTTCGCGCCGGACCAGCTCGAGCAATTGCTCCATGGGCACGGCGCCAGGGACGATTTCCTCGCCGACGACGAAGGCCGGGGTGCCGTTGATCTGCAGCGCCCGGCCCAGTCTGTGATTGTCTCGAATCTGCTGCTCGACGCCCTCGGACTCCATGTCCTTCCGCAGCCGGTCGACATCGAGACCCAGATCGCTGGCCAGCGCCAGGACGGTGTTTTCATCGAGCTGACCGGGTGTGGTCATCAGCGCGAGATGGAAGTCGCGGTAGCGATCTTGCTCGGCGGCCGCCAGGGCCGCACGTGCCGCGACCACGGACTCCGGGCCGAGGATGGGAAACTCTTTGAAGACCAGACGGATTTTGCCGTCCTTCTCGACCGCATCCAGGAGGTCGGCGGTCACCTTGCGGCAATAGGGGCAGCGGTAGTCGAAGAACTCGACCAGGGTCACGTCGCCATCCGGATTACCGAGAACCGGGCTGCTCGGGTCGCGCCCCAGGGCCTCCAGGTTTGCCGAGATGGCCGCCCGTTGGCCTTCGATCTTGGCGAGACGCTCCTTCTCCTCCAGACGCTGCATGGCCTCCAGCAGGATTTCCGGATGCTCGAGCAGGTAGTTGCGGACGATGTCCTCGATCGCCTGGGTCTCGGTCTCGCCGAAACTGGAATTCGGCGCAGCCGGCTCCTCGGCGGAGGCCGCGACCGCGGCCGCGAACAGGGCCGCGGCCCCCAGGCAAATGAAAACCCTCATGAAACGGCCCCTTGCTCGGTTGTCCCGGTCTTCCTACAGGTCTGCAGCCGAGGCCGCAAATGTCGTCGTTTTCAGCCGCGTTTTCGCATACGGTCGGCCAGTCCGTCGATGTCCTGCGCCCTCAGCCATCCTGGCGAGTATTCCGGCAGGAGTTGCAGGGCGCGCTGGGCAAATCCCTTGGCTTCCCTGGGTCTGTTCATTGCCAGGGCGGCTTCCGCCTGTGCCAGGGTCGACATTCCCTTGTCGCCCATCCGTCCCTGGACCCCGGCCAGGAGTCGCCATGCGGTCACGTTGCGGGGCTCGCGCTGGGTCACGAACTGCAGGTGCTTCAGCGCTTCCTTGTCCAGGTTCGGCTGATTCAGACTCATCTGGACGTGCGCCAAGGCACGGCGGATCAAGGGCGCGTTCGGAAGTATGTCGACCGCCTTCTGGTACTCCGGCCGGGCTTCGGCGATTCGCCCGCCGTGGAACAAGATATCGCCCTTGAGCTCGTGGAAGTATGGGTCGCCCGGGAAGTCGAGGATCAGGCTGTCGGCCTCGTCCAAAGCCGACGGCATCTCGCCCCGCTCCAAATGGGCGATCGAGCGAGCGTAGCGGGCCGGCAGCGAGTCATCGTTGTCGCTGTACGTCCGCAAGGCCTTCATTGGGGTCAGGTAGCCGAGCAGCTTCGCCCGCATGCGTTCGTGCATCGCCACCAGCTTCGGCGGGGCGGGCTCGTCGGCGAAGCGCGACTTCGCCACGGCCGCGCGCAGCGATGAAATCCGGTCTGCAGTCAGGGGATGGGTGCGCAGATAGGGGTCCTGACGGCTCGTCAAGAGGGCTTCCTGGTCGCCCAGGATCTCGAAGAACTCCAGAAGGCCCCGCGGCGAGTATCCGGAGGATTCGAGCAGCTTGATGGCAGCCTGGTCGGCGGAGGCCTCCTGGCCACGGGTGTAGGCCAGCAGGTTGGCGACCGCGGCGCCCTGGCCGCCGCTGATGACCGCTGCGGCTGCGTCACCGCGGCCCGTCGCAAGCGCCGTGCCGAGACCCAGCACGTAGGACGCGATCAGCGCGGCCGTGGTCTTCTGTATCTCGTCGCCCCGCGTCACGATGTGCCCGCCGGTGATGTGGCCGGTTTCGTGGGCGATCACGCCCATGACCTGGAGGGGCGTCTCGGCGCGCAGGAGCAGGCCGGTGTGGAGGAACATATTCTGGCCGCCGGCGACGAAAGCATTGAGCCTGGGGTCGTCTATCAGGTAAACGTCGACGGCCTGCGGATTGAGCCCGGCGGCTAGAAAAAGCGGGGTGGAATAGGCGCGGACGGTGTTTTCGATCTCCGTATCCCGGATGAAGCGAAGACCCTTAGCCCCGACAGTCGCAGGCGCCAAGACGGCGGCAATGACAATAAGGACGCAGAGTTTTGCTATGGGGCGGACGATCAAAGACTGGTTCCCATTTGTTCAATATCAGGTTAGGCGGAACAAGCCCGCAATTCAACGCGAATACTCCGGGTTTCGTCGGGCGGCGACGGCCATTGGGCTGACGGTATTGCTGGCTGCCTGCGACACCGGCGGGCCGACCGGAAAGGTGATCGAGGTCGAGGGATTTGCTGGCTTGGTGGCGGCGGACGAGCCCTTCGCTGCCACGGTGGGCCGGGACATCCTGGCCAAGGGCGGCTCGGCGGCGGACGCCGCGGTGGCGATGTACTTCACCATGGCGATCACGCTGCCGTCCCGGGCCGGCCTGGGTGGCGGCGGCGTCTGCGTCGTCTTCGACCGCGAGGAAGAATCCGGCGAGATTATCGATTTCCCGCCCAGAACAACGCCTGGCGGCGGCGTCGTGCCCGGGAATACTCGCGGCATGGCGGTGCTGCATGCCCGGCGCGGCAGCCAGAGGTGGCAATATCTCTTGAGCCGGGTGGAGAACCTCGGTCGTTTTGGCGCCACCTACAGCCGGGCCCTGGTGCGCGACATCGAGGCGGCCCAGGCCAAGATCCGCGGCGATGCCGAGGCCGCCCGGGCATTCCTGGATGCCGGTGCCGAGCCGCCGCGCGTGGGCGACAATCTGGACCAGATCGAGCTCGTGACGGTGATCTCGGGCATCCGCAGGGAGGGTGCCGGCTATTTCTACGCCGGTCCCTTCGCACAGCGGCTTGCCGAGGGTTCGAGCCTGGCCGGCGGTGCCATGACGACCGACGATGTTCGTGGCTACACGCCGCAGGTGGCCGAGGCGATCAAGGTTCCGGTCGGGCCGCATATCGCGTTTTTTGCGCCCCCGCCAGC
Organism: Kiloniellales bacterium; assembly: GCA_030067055.1. The sequence goes on from JASJAL010000288.1 coordinate 3,788, forward strand.
CTTCGGAGGCAGCGCGAATGCCCTGATCTGGAGCCTCCTGACCGAATCTCGGGACTATGCTGCGGCCAGCGCCGAGGAACAGGCGACCCTTCTGGCCGCCGCCTCAATCGCCGCCCTGGGCAACCCCGCACCCGCTAGCGGCCTTGCAGAGACCCAAGGCGTCTTCGACCAGGGCGACCTGCAACGCCTGCAGGCCTCCTATCTGCCCGAACCGAACGGCCTCGGCGCGGCGGCGCCGGCGGCGGGCGAAGGCGCGGGTTTCGTCGTCGCCGATCAATGGGGTACCGCCGTCGCCTGCAGTTTCACCATGAACGGGCTCTTCGGGTCGGGCCGCATGGCGCCCGGTACCGGCATCGTCCTGGCGGCGCCGGATCGAAGCAACTCGGGACCGGGTTCGCCGGTCATCCTGGCCAACGAGAACACAGGCGAGCTTTACTTCGCGGCTGCGGCCGGAAGCGGCGCGAGCGGGGTCTCGGCCTTGTCCACCGTGATGCTGGAAGCCGTGGCCGCCGGGCGGCCTCTGGAGGACGCGATCGCGCGGGGCCGGCTCCAGGCGTCCTTTCCGAGCGGCTCGGTCCTGGTCGAGAGCAGCCTTTCCGCAGACGAGCGCGCCGCCTTGACCGTGCAGGGCCTGCAAGCGGTCCCTGTCGAACGACTGGGCCGGGTCAACGCTCTGCATTGCCCCATAGGTCTGCGCCGCAATCCGGACAAGTGCGAGGTGGCCACCGATCCGCGCGGCTGGGGCCTGTCCCGGCGGGTGCAATAGCGGCATGGCGCTCAAGGCTGCACAGCGAGGCAAGGTTCCGCCCTTCATCGTCATGGACGTCATGCGGGCGGCGGCCGAACGGGAAGCGGCCGGCGGCGAAGTCTTGCACATGGAGGTCGGTCAGCCGGGGACGGCCGCGCCGCCGGCGGTCCTGGAGGCCGTCCGCCAGGCCCTAGACAGCGACCGCGTCGGCTACACCCTGGCGCAGGGGATCGAGCCGCTACGGCTTCGGATTTCGCGCCACTACCAGGAAAGCTACGGGGTCGAGGTCGATCCCGAGCGGGTGATGGTGACCACCGGATCCTCCGGCGGGTTCCTCCTGTCCTTCCTCTCGGCCTTTGAGGCCGGCGACCGCGTCGCCCTGGCGGCGCCGGGCTATCCGGCCTACCGCAACATCCTGACCGCCCTGGGAGTGGAGCCAGTCCTGCTTCCGACCGAGGCCGAGCATCGCTTCCAGCCGACCCCGGCGCTGCTCGACCAAGTAGGTGAGCCGCTCGACGGCCTGATCGTCGCCAGCCC
>JASJAL010000289.1 GCA_030067055.1 Kiloniellales bacterium
GTCGATGTCCTCGATGCGCAGCAGGAAACGGCCGCCGGCCTCCTGCGCCCTGTGCCAGGCGAAGAGCGCCGAATGCGCGTGCCCCAGGTGCAGGTAGCCCGTGGGCGAAGGCGCGAAGCGGGTGACGACGTCGGCCATGCAGCGCCATTTGCTCACAAGATGCCGGGTCTCTGCAAGAGCGGCGCTGAGACAGGCCGGGAGCCCGGCTTTCGGCGCCCTGCTGACTTCGCCCTTCGACAGGCTCAGGACGTGATGACAAAACGCCCTCATGCTTAGCCTGTCGAAGCGTGAGATCGTCGATGCGACGACTTGGTTGCGCAAGCTATCCGGCAGGCACATTTCGCCAGGGTGCCGCCCTCGGGTCGTCTCGCGCTTGCCAGGGGCCGGCAAGCGGGCCAGTCTCCCGGCCATGAGACCCGTGGTTTGTGAGACCAGCCTGACCGAAGGCTGCGAGGCCCTGGCTACGGCCGACTCCGATCTTGGCCGCGCCTACCGCGCCCATGGCCTGCCGCCGCTGCGCTACCGGCCGCCAAGCTACGACACCCTGCTGCGGATCATCGTCGCCCAGCAGGTCTCGGTCGCCTCGGCCAACGCGATCTGGGGCCGCCTGCAAGTACGCCTGGACGCCGTCGACCAGGACGTGACGCCGGCGGGCTTTCTGAGCCTCGGCGACGACGACCTCAGGACGGTCGGCTTCAGCCGCCAGAAGACGGCCTACGGCCGGGCGATCGCGGAAGATCTGGTCTCCGGACGGGTCGACCTCGGCGCGGTCGAGGCGCTGGACGACGAGGTGGCCATCGCCGAGCTGGTCAAGCTCAAGGGCATCGGGCGCTGGAGCGCCGAATGCTTCCTGCTTTTCTCCTACGGCCGGCCCGACGTCTGGCCCGCCGACGACGTCGGCCTGATGATCGGCATGGAAAGGATCAAGGGCCTGAAGAAACGCCCCGACGCCAAGCGCATGCGCCGGCTCGCGAAACCCTGGAGCCCCTGGCGCGGCGTCGCCGCCCGCCTGCTCTGGCACGTCCGCAAGCTCGATGTGCTTTAGGCTCGCCAAGGGCAAACGCAAGCTGTCGAGCTCTCAGGCTGATTGAGCGGTTCTGGGTGGCAGGTCACGTCCAGAATAGAGAGCCCGCTCCGGGTTAGGAATCGATCACGTAGATCGAGACATCCAGATCGCCGTCGATCGTGGATACCCGCGTGACCACCCTGCGATAGCCGACACCTTCGAACTCGTCGAGCCGCCGCCAATGATGGGGTAGCTCAGGCGACTCGAAGATGTGAACTTCGATGATTTGTCCGGATGGATCGAGGACCAATCCGGGATAGCCGAGTTTGGCCCCCCAACCAGCTTCGACCAGTCTGCCTGTCACAGTGCCCTGCCGCCAAAGGCCAACCAGGTCTGCCAGCTGGTGGTTGTTGATTCGTCCGGGGGCAAGAGTTCCGTAGGTGGCCAGACGTGTATGCGCCGACATTTTCGCGTTCGCCATTCTGACATCCGCACCTTGGTCTCAACGCCTCGTATCAGGTCTGCTAGCAGCTCTATCTGGTGGACCCGAGGTAAAAAAGAACCCTGATATCCGGGTCGGGTTCCCGTTTTCCATCGCTCAGAGCGAGCCGTCAGGTTCGCAAGCTCGAGGTCGTGTGGGACGACCGGAAGCGTTCGGCCGCCTAGAGGTAGCTGAACTCGCCCTCGAAATCGCTCGGATAGAGGACCTCGAAGCCACCCTCGAGTTCCTGGGCGATCACGGCACCCGCGAGTTGATCAGCCTCCTTCAGGGCTTGGACCATGACCGGCGCGGCGAGCTTGGCGTCGACGACCAGGCAGCAGATGTTGATCGTTTCGCTGCCAATTGTGCCGCCGTCGCAGTGGCCGAGGCCGGTCCAGCCGAGCGCGTCGTCCATGAGGTCCTGCATCGCTTGCCGCTTCTCCGGGTCCTCGAGATCGCCCCAGGTCTCGGCCCTGTACTGAATGAAAACCGCATGGAGCTCCTCCGCGTCGATCTCGGCGTAGCCCTCCCGCTCGCGGCGGGCCATCTCCTCGGCGACGCTCTTCTCGGCGTCGCGGAACAGGCCCGAGCGCAGCGCCTGGGTCTCGCCCTCGTCGCCGGCTTCCCCCCAGTGCATGATGTGCTTGCCGTCGTCGTCCCAGGTCTCCCAGTAGAGCAGGCGCTCGCCGTCTCTCTTGTAGAGCTTCCTCATCGCCGGAGCCTTGTCGTCGGTGGCAGGGCAGGGAAGGGACCTTGTACCCGGAACCGCGCCGCGACTGAAGCGTTGCCTCGGCCGGGCCGCCGCCTTATGACCACGGCAACGGCAGGAGGAGCCACGCATGACCACAGCCTTCGACCTCGACGGGCCGCGCTACGGGCCGGCCTCCGGCCAGGCGCCGAAACAGCTGGTCGTGCTGCTGCACGGCCTGGGCGCCGACGGCAACGACCTGATCTCGCTCGCGCCCTACTTCGCCCAGGTCCTGCCCGAGGCCGCCTTCGTCTCGCCCCACGCGCCCTTTCCCTGCGACATGGCGCCCTTCGGCCGGCAGTGGTTCTCGCTGCAGGAGCGCACGCTCGAGACCATGCTCGGCGGGGTGCGCATGGCGGCGCCGATTCTCGACGGCTTCCTGGATGCCGAGCTGGAAAAGGCCGGGCTGACGGCGGAGCGCCTGGCCCTGGTCGGCTTCTCCCAGGGCACCATGATGGCGCTCCACGTCGGGCTCAGGCGCGAGGCCGGGCCCAAAGCCATCGTCGGCTTCTCCGGCGCGCTATTGGCGCCCGAGCTTCTGCCCGAGGAGATCGCGAGCCGACCGCCGGTGCTGCTGGTGCACGGCGCGGCCGACGAGGTTGTCCCGGCCCAGTCCCTGCCGGCCGCAGTGGCGGCCCTTGAGGCGAATCAGGTGCCGGTAACCCAGGATCTCCGCCCCGGCCTCGGCCATTCCATTGACGAGCGCGGCCTGCAGCTTGCCATGGGCTTCCTGACGGAGGCCTTTGCGACCGTGCCCTCCGAATGACCCTGGACCGGGCGTTTCTCCGCAGGCCGCACCTGGACGACGCCAACCGGATCGATTGGGTCTCGGATAAAGCGCCGAGACACTGCAACCCGGTCGGAGCGAATCCGCCGTGACGCCGAGCGACGGCCTCCAGCGCATTGTCGACGAGGGCAAGTGCATCGGCTGTGGCCTTTGCGTCGCGATGTTTCCGGACAAGCTCGAAATGGCCGTAGCCCCGAGCGGCTATCTGCGGCCGGCCGCCCGGCGAGCGCTTTCGAAAGACGAAACCGCGGCGGTCTACGCCGTCTGTCCCGGCGTGGTCGTGACCGGGCTGCCGACGCCGCTGGCCGAAGCGGCGCCGCATCAGGACGAAGTCTGGGGCCCCTACGTCAGGATCGACAGGGCCCATGCCGCCGATCCGGAGACCCGGCACAAGGCGGCGACCGGCGGCGCCCTGACCGCGCTTTGCGACTATCTGCTCGCCAGCGGCACGACGGCCGCCGTCCTTCACGTCGCGCCGGGCGGCGCGCGGCCCGCATTCGGGCAGCCTCATGTCAGCGAGACCCGCGAGGATCTGCTCGCGGGCGCCGGATCGCGCTACGGCCCTGCGCCGCCGCTGGCTGCCCTCGGCGCGATGATGGACCGCGGCGTGCCCTTTGCCTTGGTCGCCAAGCCCTGCGACATCTCAGCCGTCCGCCTGCTCGGGCGCAGCGACCCGCGGGTCGGCGAGCTGATCACCCATTTTCTGACGCCGGTCTGCGGCGGGATCATGCCGCCCTTCGGCATGGAGGCCTTCCTCGCGCGGCACGGTATCGACCCCGAGAACGTGGTCTCGGTCAGCTACCGCGGCGACGGCTGCCCGGGCCCGACTCGCTTCGTGCTGAAGAGCGGCGCGGTCATCGAGAAGACCTATCTCGAGTTCTGGGGCACCGACGCCTCGCAGTGGCACCTGCCCTGGCGCTGCAAGATCTGCCCGGACGGGACCGGCGAGGCGGCGGATATCGCCGCGGCCGACACCTGGCCAGGCGGCTCGCCCGCGCCGGAGACCCTGGACGACGATCCGGGCACCAACGCCGTCCTGGTGCGCACGCAGGCCGGCGCCGAGCTGCTCCACGGCGCCGTCGATGCCGGGTACCTGGTCCTCAAAGGGAGTGCGACGCCGCGCGATCTTGATCACTGGCAGCCGCACCAGGTCCGCAAAAAAATCGCATCCGGTGCGCGCTACGACGGCCTGCGCCGGGCCGGTCAGCTCGGCATCGAGACGATCGGCCTCCGAACAGAGAAACTGCGAAAGCGCATGGACGCTGAGACCGACCGGCAGCAGCTGGAAGGAACCCGAGCGCGCATCGCGATCGGCAAGCACCGCGACGAATTCGGCACCTTGTCGTGAGCCGGCTTCACGGCCGATCGATGTAGGCGCTAGGCCGCCGCGCCAGAGGCCGTCAGCCGTTGCGAATGGAGCCGCTGATAGTGCGGCAGCACGATCTCGTAGATCTCCTTGACCCGGTCCGGCGCCTCGGCGATGTCGATGTAGTCGCGCGGCTGCGGCTTCAACCCGTCGGAATCGCGGAGGTTGCCGTGCCAGGACCCGCCGTCGTACCAGCTGACCTCCTGGCGGGCGCCCGGCTCCCAGGTCAGCGCCTCCGGCATGAAGGGCAGGCCGACGGCCCGGCAATAGGCTTCGACGATCTCTTGGGGATCTTCCAGCAAGTCGTCGCTGTCGATCACCGGCGGCGCCTCGCCCTGCTGATCGCAGAGGCGGTCGAAGAGCTGTCGCTGCTCGACGAAGCCGATCTCTTTCAGGACGAAGTCGGGCCAGTGCTTGTACATCGAGGTCGCCACCTTGGCCGGGTCGCGGATCAGGAAGCTGTGGGTGAAGTGGGCGAGGAAATCGTCGGTCCAGATGTGCTCGATGTAGTGCGGGAAGTCCTTCGAGAAGACCGGACCCTGGCGCGCCGCGGTCTTGAGCGTTTCCCAGACGCTCTCGAAGGTCAGCCCCGGCGTGCGCGGGCTGTCGGGCTTCAGCCGCGGCCACAGCGGTTCTTCGCCCTGGTACCAGG
>JASJAL010000278.1 GCA_030067055.1 Kiloniellales bacterium
TGTGGGCATCCTGTCGACCAATTCCAGCCCGGCAATGGCGCCCTACGGGGGACGCGAGAAGCTGATCGGATCCAATCCTTGGTCGATAGCGGCTCCGGCCGGCCGCTATGCTCCGATGATGCTCGACATCGCGAACACGGCTGTCGCCCGCGGCAAGCTCTACCTTGCAAGACAGCGTGGCGAAACTATCCCGGAAGGCTGGGCGATCGATCGCGAGGGGCGTCCGACGATCGATCCTGCTGCCGGTATCGCGGGTAACATTCTCCCCTTTGCCGGCCACAAGGGCTACGTGGTTGCCACGATGATGGACGTGCTTTCCGGGATCCTGAGCGGCAGCCATTTCGGGGCCGATGTCGTTGGCCCCTATGTTCCGAAAGGACGAAGCGGTGTCGGCCATCTGGCGATCGCATTGAACATAGGATCGTTTCGGCCATTGACCGAATTCTGCCGCGACATGGAGCACCTGATCGAAGCGATCAAGGGCAACCCGCCCGCACCGGGGACCGAAGAGCTCTTCTATCCCGGCGAACTGGAAGCTCACGCAGAGGCGCGGAACCGCAAGGCCGGTATCGTCATACCCGAAGACACGCTTGCCGAACTCGACGCTGCAGCTTTGGACCTGGGCATTCCAAAGCTCAGCGATTTCGCGCACAGGTAGACCACGACCTGCAAGACAATGTCAGCCGCTTCGGGAACCGATGAAACTCATGAGCGGAGTTCCTTTGGCTTCCCGACCACAGGAGGTGGCGCAGCGCCGCGTCGCGGGCTTTGCTTCTGCGCCTCCTTGACCAGCGCCGTCAGACGGTAGAAGCCGTGCGCCATCTTCGAATAGGGCGTCAGCAGGAAGAAAGCGAGCACCGACCCGAGGTGCAGGGCCATCAGGGCGGTCAGCGCCCCGGTTCCGCCGAAGGCGTAGAGCGCCAAACCGGAGGTGCTGACGAAGAACAGCAGCAGGATGAAGGCCATCTCGCCGCCCCAGACGCTCGAATCCGCCAATTCGCGATCGGATTTCATCTTCAGCTGGATCATCGCCAGCGTTCCCACTGAAAGAAGTATGCCGCCCGGAACGCCCAGCAACTTCGGCGGTGAGAAGAAGCCATAGGGCGCCTCGAGGCCGAATCCGTAGTGCATCACCGTCGCGACAGAGGTGGCGGCGAAGCACAGAAGGAAGCCGTACATCACCATCTGGTGGCGCCAGCGACGGGCGTTGGAGAAGCGGTCTTCATCCTCGAAATTGCAACCATCGCCGTGACCGCCGGCGAGGTTCTTCATCCGCGCGGCCGAGCCGAAGGCGGAGACGACATCGGACAAGCGAACGGGGCCGCCGCCCACGGCATTCCAATACCTTCTGAGGCTGAGGAAGATGCTGAAGAGCGGAAACAGGAAGGCCGGCGCAAAGATCGCGACCAGCGCGTTGTGCGAGATGACGGCATAGAAGCCCTCGCCGCCCTGCGCATAGTCTCCGAGCGCCCGGATCGCCCAAATGATCAGCGCAAAGCCAAGGATGGTGGCGAGAGCGATGGCGACACCGCTAATGTGGAATGCCTTTGAAAGAACCGACGGTAGGGCGAATTCCTGCCAGCTCTCCTGCCGGACCTTGGCCAGGGCCCGCGGTAGGTTCAACGCGAACTCGTGCGGCTCGGTGTACTGGCAGGCGTAGTAGCAGCCGCGACAATTGTGGCAGAGGTTGGCGAGCTGCGTGACGTCGCCGTCGGCAAAGGCCCGCTCACGGTTGATCGCGGGAAAGACCGAGCAATAGCCTTCGCAGTAGCGGCAGGCATTGCAGATTTCGATCTGGCGGCGGGCCTCATCGATAGGTTCAGTTTGCATGGGCGGCGGCCTCGCGTCCGGCAATGCGTCCGAAGACGGTGCCGATGGTCATGCCGAATCCGGCGAGATATCCCTGGCCCAGGATCGAGCCAGCCATGATCTCGCCCGCGGCCCAGAGGTTTTTGATCTTGCCAGCAGCGGTGCTGGTCTGAGCGTTCTCGTCCACCTTGAGGCCCAGATAGGTAAAGGTGACCCCGGTTCTCAGGCTATAGCCGTAGAAGGGCGGATCGCAGATGCGCCGGGCCCAGTTGGTCTTGGGGGGTTCGATCCCCGTCGTGGCAACTCCGTCGAGTTCGGTTGGGTGAAATTCGCTTTCGTCGCCGCAGGCGGCGTTGAAGTTGTCGACCGTCGCGCGAAGCCTTTCCTTCGGCAGTCCCATCTTGTCCGCCAGTTCCTCGATGCTGTCGGCTTTGATCGGCGGAAAGACCGAAGGCATGAAAAGCTCCAGCGATTTGGAATCGATGATGACATAGCCGATCTGATCGGGCTGGCCGGCCACCAGACGGCCCCAGATCGCGTAGCGCTTGGGCCAGACATCCTCGCCCTCGTCATAGAAGCGCTCACCGTTCTTGTTGACGACGATGGAATAGACCACGCAGTCGAGCCGGGTGACGATGCCGCCGTCGTATTTCGGCGCCCGCCCGTCGATGGCCACCGCGTGGCACTGGGTGGGGTCGCCGACCGACTGAACGCCCTGATCCAGGAGGTCCTTGAGGACTACCCCGCGATTGTAGGGCGTGCCCCGAATGAGGAAATTCTTCGCCGCTGGACCCCAGGCGCGCGCCAGCCAGTCGGTATCCGCTTGGAACCCGCCCGAGGCGACCACAACGGATCTCGGTTCGATCCGATGCTTGGCGCCCTGATGTGTGAATTCGAGGCCGGAGACATAGTCGCCCTCGAGTTCCAGGTGCGTCACTTGCGCCTCGTAGAGCACGTCGACGCCCAGATTCTGGGCGGTCCGGTAGTAGGCATTCACCAGCGACTTGCCGCCGCCCATGAAGAAGGCGTTGGTGCGCGATAACGATAGCGTGCCGGAGAGCGACGGCTGGAAACGAACGCCATGCGCTTCCATCCAGGGCAGGCACGCCTCGGAAGAGCGGATGGCAAGCCGGGCGAGGCCCTCGTCGGTTTGGCCCGCCGTCACCTTGATCAGATCATCGAAGTACTCGTCTTCGCCGTAGCTGTCGGTCAGGACCGAAAGGGGCCCGTGATGCATGCAGCGGAAGTTGCGGGTGTGGCGCGAATTGCCGCCCCGATAGGGCTTGGGCGCCCCCTCCAGCAACAGCACCCGGGCGCCGGCCTCACGAGCGGTCATCGCCGCGCAAAGGGCCGCATTGCCGCCTCCAATGACCACAAGATCATAGGTTTCGCGCTTTTCGAACATGGTGTCCTGGTTCCGAGGTCAAACAGATGATGATCCGAAAGAACGCGCCGGCGGGGCCTTGGAGCGGGACGCGTTGCTGCTGCCGGCCCAACAATGATAAGGCGGGTCTGTTTATTTGAGAATTGCAATTCCTTTATCTATTATTGCGTAATGCGCATAAACTTCGAGTTCTCTGATCTTGAGGCCTTTCTCGCCGTCGCTGACCTTGGCTCCTTCCAACGGGCGGCGGAGCAGCTGAACCTCTCGCAGCCCGCCCTCACACGACGCATTCAGAAACTCGAGGCATCCTTGGGCGCAAAGCTGTTCGACCGCACGACGCGGTCTTTGAATTTGACGCTCGCTGCCAAGCGCTTGCGCAGCCGGGCACAGGCGATTGTGGATGATGCGGCCGAGGCGATCATGGCGCTTCAGGACGAGACGGCTCGGTTCGAGTACGAGCGCAACGCGATCGTCACGGTGGCCCTGGTCCCGAGCGCCACGCAGCAGATTCTGACTGGCGCGATCAAGGAGTTCCGCAGACGCGGGCACAGCGCACGCATTCGCATTCTCGACCAGTCCGCCAATGATGTGGCTGAAGCTGTCGCGCAAGGCGAGGCGGATTTCGGCATCAGCTCGATACCCGCGCTGGAGCCCAATATCAGCTTCCAGCCCATCGCGGACGATCGCTTCGTTCTTGCCTTCAGGCGCGACCACCCCCTGGCGGAACAGGCGGAGGTCCATTGGAAGTCATTGAAGGGCCTGCCGCTCATCGTGGCGATGAAAGGAACCGGCAACCGGATGGTGGTAGACGAAGCGCTAGCGCGCGCGCGCCAAGACCTGAGCTGGTCTTATGAGGTGCGGCGCTCAACGACTGCCCTGTGCCTAGCCGAGGCTGGAATCGGCGTCGCGGTGCTGCCCGAGACGGCAACACGCGGAGGTGCCGAATCGCTTATCGTCTCGCGCCCGCTGATCGCGCCCAGCGTGTCGCGTACGATCGGAACTGTTCGGAGGGTCGCGCAGCGGCTCCCGAAGTCGGCCGAGGCGCTGATCGATATCTTAGCGGAAGGCGCGAGCCTGAGCTCATCCCAGGCACCATGATTTCGCTAGAACAATGGCCTTTGCCGACATCGCGTCGGTTGGCATCGCGATTGGTTTTGTTGAGCCCGATACCCGGCCTGCAGCGCCGCGCCTTCCTCTTCGTCCGGCTCGATAAGTCTCTGAGCGCCGTTCGATATTCAGCGATTGGGGGACCATCGAGCCAAAGGCCATCATGGAGTCGATGGACAGGGGGCAAGACTCTATCGCGCCGGGGTTTATCGCCGCGTCGATCCTTGTTTCTGCACTACTTGAACCAGATCGCCGTGCCCGGAACGAAGCTTACCACCATCAGCACGGCGAACATCGCCAGGATGAACCACTTGCCGTAGCCCATGACCTGCTCGATGCGCAGGCCGGTCGCCGAGCAGACCGTCAGCAGCACCGAAGCGACCGGCGGGGTCTGCTGGCCGATGCCGAGGTTGAGGCAGACGATGATCCCGAAGTGTACCGGGTCGATTCCCATGTCGCGGGCCAGCGGCAGGAGCATCGGCACGACAACGATGATCGCCGCCGAGGCGTGCAGGAACATCCCGAGCAGCAGCAGGAATGCGTTGATCATCAGCAGTCGCAGCACGTAGTCGTCGGTGATCCCGCCGAGGCCGGCCGCGAGCTTCTGGGGCAGCTGCTCGTTGGCCAGAAACTGGCCCAGCACCGCGCTGCCGGCGATGATCATCATGACCACCGAGGTCTGTCGGACCGTGGTCGCCATAACCTCGTAGAGCTTGCCCCAGCCGAGGTCGCGCTGCAGCAGCAGGCCGAAGGCGAGGGCGGCCAGAACGCCGATCGCGGCCGCCTCGGTCGGGGTCACAAGGCCGGCGATCAG
>JASJAL010000279.1 GCA_030067055.1 Kiloniellales bacterium
TGGGGCTTCCGCGAGTTCAACAACTACGCGCTGTTCAAGGCCGGCGAAAGCGTCGAGACCGCGGACGTCTGGCTGGGCGACGCGATGAACGTGCCCCTGACCTCGCCGGAAGACATCGTCGTCACGCTGCCGCGCAAGGCGCGCAAAGACATGGCGGTGACCGTGATCTACGAGCAGCCGGTGCCGGCGCCGATCCAGGAAGGCGATCAGATCGGGATCCTTCGGGTAACGGCGCCGGAGGTCGCGCCGCGCGAATTCCCGCTCTACGCCGGCCATTCGGTCGAGCAGCTCGGGCCCTTCGGGCGGGTCGTCTCGGCCTTGATGTACTTTGTGACCGGCGCACCCTGAGCGCGAGCCGGGCAGGTCACCGCGAGTTACCGCCTTCGTTTGACCCCTGATTGACCACGGCCAGGCGGCCCGGCAGAGTCGCCGCCATGGCGGAGGCGCGCTTCATCACATTCGAAGGCGGCGAGGGTGCCGGCAAGTCGACCCAGGTCGGGCTGTTGGCGGCGGTCCTGCGCGCGAAGGGCCTGGCCGTCGTCGAGACCCGCGAGCCCGGCGGCAGTCCGGGCGCCGAGCAGATCCGGGACCTCCTGGTCGACGGCCCGGCAGAGCGCTGGCTGCCGCTGACCGAGGCTCTCCTGCACACCGCGGCCCGCGCCGAGCACCTGGCCCGGACCGTCCGCCCGGCCTTGGCCGCCGGGCGATGGGTGCTCTGCGACCGCTTCACCGATTCGACCCTGGCGTACCAGGGTTACGGCCACGAACTCGGCACGGCGCCGGTCGAGGCTCTGCGCGGTCTGGTGGCCGGGAGCCCGCTGCCGGACCTGACCTTGATTATCGATCTGCCGGTCGAGCTCGGCCTGTCCCGGGCCGGCGCCAGGGCGGGCGGCGCCGCGCGCTACGAGGCCATGGGCCCCGGCTTCCACCAGCGGGTCCGCGAGGGCTTCCAGGCGATCGCCCGGGCGGAGCCGGAACGCTGCGCCGTCATCGACGGCAGCGGCGATCCGGAGGCGGTGCACCGCGCGGTCTGCAAGGCCGTGACCGAACGCCTGGGGCTCACCCTGTCATGACCGGCGCCGAGCAGCCCGCCACGACCGGTCCGCCGCCGCCTCGGGCCAATGGGCTGTTGCAGGGCCAGGCCGCCGCCGAGGCGCGCCTGCTGGAGGCCTTCCGCTCGGGCCGGCTGCCGCACGCCTGGCTGATCAGCGGGCCGCGCGGGGTGGGCAAGGCGACGCTGGCCTACCGCTTTGCCCGATATGTCCTGGGGCAGGCGGGCAGGACATCTGCGCCTGGGCTCTTCGGCGCGGCACAGGATGCCCCGGAAACAAGCCTGGCGGTGCCGGAGGACAGCGAAGCCTTCCGGCTGATCGCTTCGGCGAGTCATCCCGACCTGCGGGTCCTGGAGCGAGGCCAGGACGAGGCCGGCAAGCCGCAGCAGTCGATCAGCGTCGATAAGGTTCGCACGGCCCTCGGCTTCGTTCACCTGACGCCGGCCCTGGGTGGCTGGCGGCTGATCCTGGTCGACGCCGCCGACGACCTGAACCGCAACGCCGCCAACGCTCTCCTGAAGGCTCTGGAGGAGCCGCCGAAGAACACCCTGCTGCTGCTGCTGGCCCATGCCCCGGGGCGCCTGCTGCCGACCATCCGCTCGCGCTGTTGCCACCTGGTGCTGCCGCCCCTGCCGGACGCCGAAGTGATGCAGCTCCTGGGCCGCTACGCCCCGGAGCTGTCGGCCCAGGAGGCGGCCGGCCTGACCCAGCTGGCCGAAGGCAGCATCGGGCGCGCGCTGGGGCTCGCCTCGGAGGGCGGCCTCGGCCTCTACGCCGAACTGGTCGCGCTGTTGGCGGGCCTGCCGCAGATCGACTTCGCCAAGCTGAAGGCGCTGGCCGAGCGGCTGGGCCGCGACCGCTCCGGGGCCGCCTTCCGCACCGCGAGCGACCTGCTGCTCTGGTGGCTGGCGCGCCTGGCCCGGGCCGCGGCCCAAGGCCGTCAGCCGGAGGAAATCGTGGCCGGGGAGGGGGCCCTGCTCGGCCGTCTCTTGGCCCAGGGCAATCTTGCGCAGGCCGCAAGCCTGTGGGAGAAGTTGCACCGCCTGTTCGGCCGCGCCGAGGCCGTCAACCTCGACCGCCGGCAGGTCTTCATGGCCGCCTTCCAAGAGCTCGAGGCCCTCGCGGCCTGACCGCGAAGGCCAGGTAAGTCACCGAGGAGTTGTCCATGTCCGCCGCGGACAAGACGCCGTACTACATCACGACCGCGATCTCCTACGTGAACGGTGCGCCTCACCTGGGGCACGCCTACGAGGCCATCGCGACGGATGTCATGGCGCGCTTCAAGCGGCTGGACGGCTACGACGTGCATTTCCTGACCGGGACCGACGAGCACGGCCAGAAGGTCGAGCAGTTCGCCGGCGCCGCCGGCAAGGAGCCCAAGGCCTTCTGCGACGAGATCGCCGGCCTGTTCCGCGCGATGGGCGGCTACCTCAACATCTCCAACGACGACTTCATCCGGACCACCGAAGCCCGGCACGTCACTTCCAGCCAGGCGATCTGGCAGAAGCTGGAGGCGGCCGGCGACATCTACCTCGGCAAGTACGCCGGCTGGTACTCGGTGCGCGACGAGGCTTTCTTCGGCGAGGACGAGCTGACCAAGGACGGCGACGGAAAGTTCCTGGCACCCTCCGGAGCACCGGTCGACTGGGTCGAGGAGCCGACCTACTTCTTCCGGCTCTCGGCCTATGCCGACAAGCTGCTGGCGCACTACGCGACCAACCCGGATTTCATCCTGCCGCACTACCGGCGCAACGAGGTCGAGAACTTCATCAAGCAGGGGCTGCTCGACCTCTCGATCTCGCGGACGACCTTCAGCTGGGGGATCCCGGTGCCGGGCGACGCGGACCACATCATGTACGTCTGGCTGGACGCCTTGACGAACTACATCACTGGCGTCGGCTATCCCGATGAAGAATCGGAGACTTTCAAGACCTACTGGCCAGCCGACCTGCATGTCATCGGCAAGGACATCCTGCGCTTTCACACCATCTACTGGCCGGCCTTCCTGATGTCCGCCGGCCTGCCGCTGCCCAAGCGGGTCTTCGCCCACGGCTTCCTCAACGTCGAGGGCCAGAAGATGTCCAAGTCGCTCGGCAACGTGCTTTCGCCAGAGGCCATCGTCGAGGAATTCGGCCTGGACCAGCTGCGCTACTACCTGCTGCGCGAGGTCCCCTTCGGTAACGACGGCAGCATCTCCCGCGAGAGCTTGATTCGGCGGAGTAACAGTGACTTGGCAAACGACTTTGGCAACCTGGGCCAGCGCGTCCTGTCGATGATTGCGAAGAACTGTGACGGTAGAGTGCCGGCACCCGGCGCCTTCACCGAGGCGGACCGGGCTCTGCTGGATCAAGCCGCTGGGCTCCTGGAGCGGCTGCGCGCGCACTACGAGGTTCAGGCTTTTCACAAGTCCCTCGAGGCGACCTGGGAGATCGTCGGCGCGGCAAACCGCTACGTCGACGAGCAGGCACCCTGGGCCCTTCGCAAGACCGATCCGGAACGCATGGCGACGGTGCTTTACGTCGTTGCCGAAGTGGTGCGCCACTTGGCGATCCTGACACAGCCGGTCATGCCGGAATCCATGGCCCGTATGCTCGACCAGTTGGGTGTCGTCGAAACGTCACGGGGAGCAACGGCGCTTTCGACGGCTCTTGCCTCCGGCACCGAGCTGCCAAAACCGGCGGGCGTCTTTCCACGCTTTGTCGAGGAAGAAGAAGCGGCCTCCTAGCAACGCATCTCCACCACGGCCCGGTCAGCGCTTGCAACGGTGCTCGCGGCCGCGCGATTCAGCTTTGGTTAACACTTGGCCGCCTATCGTTTCGCTACTGCGTTCCGTAAGGAGCGCCGCTGAGCCATCGGCCGAAAGCGAAAGCGATGAAGAAACCCACCTCGGGTAAAGACCTGCCGAAAGCGCCGCCGCAACCGCGGCGCTTCTCTCTGACCAGCCGCTTCAAGAGCGGCCTGCTCCTGGCCGGCCGGCGGCCTGCCGCAGTGCGCCTCGGTCTCGAGCCCGCCACGCCTCGGCGCCGCTAAGGTCGAGTCAGCGGACCGCGTTGACGCGAGCGGCACAGCCGCGCTATCAGCACGCCTCATGAGAAATCCGGTCCCGCACCGGGACGCCGCGATTCGGTGTCTTGGGCTGGGACCGCAACCGTGAGATCGGGCGATGCTGGTCGATTCCCACTGTCACCTTGACTACCTGGCGCGCGACGGCGACCTCGAGGAGATCGTCGGCCGGGCGCGCAGGGCCGGGGTCTCGGCAATGGTGACGATCTGCACCAAGCTCTCGGAGTTCGACATTGTCCGGCGCATCGCCCAGCACTATCCCGAGGTCTCTTGCTCGGTCGGTGTGCATCCGCACGAGGCGGCCGACGAGGGGCAGGAAAGTCCCGAGCGGATCTGCGGGCTGGCGGATCTGCCGGAGGTCGTTGGGATCGGCGAGACCGGCCTCGACTACTTCTACGAACACAGCCCGCGCGAGGCCCAGCAGCGCAGCTTCCGCAGCCATATCGCCGCGGCTCGGCAGACCGGTCTGCCCCTGATCGTGCACACCCGCGATGCCGATGCGGACACCGTGGCGATCCTGCGCGAGGAAGCGCAGAGCGGCGCCCTCGCGGGAGTGATCCACTGTTTCACTGGAGGTCCGGAACTGGCGGAGGCGGCCCTGGATCTGGGCTTCTACATTGGCGTTTCGGGGATCATGACCTTCAAGAAGGCTGAGGCGTTGCGCGAGACCCTGCGCCGGGTGCCGCTGGAGCGCCTGCTGGTCGAGACCGATGCACCTTACCTTGCCCCGGTGCCGCAGCGGGGCAAGCAGAACGAGCCGGCCTTCGTGGTCCACACGGCGGCGGCCCTGGCCGAGCTCAAGGCTGTTGAGGCGGATGAGCTGGCGGCTGTGACTACCCAAAACTTCTATACGTTATTCAGCAGGGCGCCGCGGACCATCTCGGCATGAAGGTCACCGTTCTGGGCTGTGGCGGCTCCGGCGGCGTGCCGCTGGTCGGCGGAAATTGGGGCCGCTGCGATCCGGCGAACCCGCGGAACCGACGGCG
>JASJAL010000052.1 GCA_030067055.1 Kiloniellales bacterium
CCGCTCGCTTTAGCCGCATTTCTAAAGCGCCCGCAAGCTAAGCATCAAATCGGCGCTGCCTTTGATAAAGCCGAAAGCGGCTCGTCTTGTCAAGCGATGCGATGAGGCCCCGACCGGTCCGGTCGCGCGGAGGGTAGACTTGCCCGCTCGCAGGTCCCGTACCCGTGGCAATAGCCACCCGGGCCGCGGGTCCTATTGTCCCGGTTAAGGGAAAGTCCTAACCTGCCGGCATCTCGGGAGGGGATACGAGGGGAAGGTGGCGACGCAGGTCCTCTTTACCAACGCGCTGCTCTTTGACGGGGTCTCGGCGGAACCGGTCGACGGGGCCTGCTTGCTGGTCGAGGACGGACGCATCAAGGAAGTCTCGGACGGGCTGATCGGCGCCGGCGAGGCCGCCGTGATCGACCTGGGCGGCCGGACGCTGATGCCGGGCCTGATTGATGCCCATTTTCATGCCATCGCGGTCGACGTCGATATCGCCAAGATCGGCACGATGCCGCGCTCCCTGGTTTACCAGCACGCCCGGGTAATCCTGGAGGGCGCCCTGCAGCGCGGCTTCACGACGGTCCGGGATGCCGGCGGCGGCGACTACGGCCTGGCCCGGGCTACCGAGACCGACCTGATCCGCGGGCCCAGGATCTTCTATTCGGGCCGGGCCCTGACCCAGACCGGCGGCCACGCCGATTTCCGCGACCTGGAGGCCGACGCTTTTTGCCTATGTTGCCTGCGCGGCACCGGCTTCGAGCGCATCGCCGACGGGGTTCCGGAAGTCCGGCGGGCGGCGCGCGACGAACTGCGCAAGGGCGCCACCCAGATCAAGATCATGGCTTCGGGCGGGGTCGCCTCGCCGAGCGATCCAATTTGGAATCTGCAGTACTCCGAAGAAGAGATCCGCGCCATCGTCTGGGAGGCGGCCTCTTGGCGGACCTACGTCATGGCTCATGCCTACACGGCGGAGGCGATCCGGCGCTGCGTCGAGTTCGGGGTCCGCTCGATCGAGCACGCCAACCTGATCGACGCCGAGACCGCCGCGTTCTGTGCCCGCCAGGGCGCCTTCGTGGTGCCGACCCTGGTGACCTACGAGATGCTGCACCGACACGGCGCGGAGATCGGATTCCCGGAGATCAGTCTGCGCAAGCTCGAGGAGGTACGTGGCGCAGGCCTGCGGGCCGTGGAGTTGCTCAAGGCGGCCGGCGTGGAGATGGGCCTCGGGACCGACCTGCTGGGCGCCCTGCACGAGCACCAGAACCACGAGTTCTCGATCCGGGCCGAGGTGCTGACGCCGCACGAGATCCTGGTCCAGGCGACCTCCAACAACGCCCGCCTGCTGAACCGCGAGGGCGAGCTGGGCGTGGCCCAGGCCGGCGCCCTGGCAGACCTCATCGTGGTCGAGGGCGACCCGCTGCGCGAGATATCGGTCCTGGACACCAAAGGGGACTCTATTCCTCTGATTATGAAGGGAGGTCAAATCTACAAGAACGACCTATAGGCGCTTGGCCGGCTTGCTCATTTTCGAGCCGGCACTTAGGCTAGACGCCAAGACGGAGGCGGAAGTCCTCCGGTCCAGCTCAAGAACAGGGAACGGACGGGATCGACTGCCCGGCCGAGACCCGAAGCTAAGAACAGGGAGAAAATTCGATGCGATTCCGGGAAAGCCTTGTTGCGGCCTTGGTGCTCGCGGCGGCGACCGCCGTCGGGATCCAAGCCGTCGACGCCAAGACCTTCCGCTACGCCACCACGGGCGACATTCTAGGACTCGACCCTCACGCCAACAATGAGGGGCCGACCAACGCCATGAAGAGCAACATCTACGGGCGGCTGGTGCACCGTAAGCCGGACCTGTCGCTGGAGCCCGACTTGGCTACGTCGTGGGAAAAGGTCGACGAGACCACTTGGCGCTTCAAGCTTCGCGAAGGCGTGACCTTCCACAACGGCAATCCCTTCAACGCCGACGACGTCCTGTACTCCCACAAGCGGCAGACGCAAGAGACCTCGGACATGAGCTTCGTGCTCAACACCGTGAAGGAGATCAAGAAGGTCGACGACTACACGATCGAGATGATCACCAACGGGCCGGATCCGATCCTGCTGCTCAACATGCCGAACTTCTACATCGTCGATAAGGAGTGGATCGAAGAGAACAACGCCTTCGAGGTGATCCGCGCGCACGGCTCGACGAACTTCGCCAACATCAACGCCAACGGCACCGGGCCCTTCAAGATCGTCGAGTGGGTCCAGGACACCCGTATCGTTCTCGAGCCCTTCGACGGCTATTGGAACAAGGACAAGATGGAGAGCAACGTCAGCAAGGCGGTCTTCACGCCGATCGCCAATGACGCGACGCGGGTCGCGGCACTGCTCTCGGGCGAGATCGACCTGATGTATCCGGTGCCGCTGCAGGACGTGAAGCGTCTCGAGCAGGACCCCAATACTCAGGCCAAGGAAGGGCCGGAACTGCGCACCATCTTCCTCGGTTTCGACCAGTGGCGTGACAAGGGTCTGGACGCCGACGGCGGGAAGAACCCCTTCCTCGACCAGCGGGTCCGCAAGGCCTTCTACCAGGCGATCGACATCGAGGGCATCAAGCGCGTCGTCATGCGCGGTGCCGCGACTCCGACCGGCCTGATGATCGCTCCGGGCATCAACGGCTTCCAGGAGGACATGAACGATCGCTTCCCCTACGACCCGGAGGCCGCCAAGAAGTTGCTCTCCGAGGCCGGCTATGGCGATGGCTTCAATGTCACCTTCGACTGCCCGAACGATCGCTACGTCAACGACGAGGAGATCTGCACCGCCATCATCCCGATGTTGGAGCGGGTCGGCATCAAGGTGACGCCGAACTTCCAGACCAAGTCGCTGCACTTCAACAAGATCGGCCTGGCCCAGGGTAACGACACCAGCTTCTACATGCTGGGCTGGACCCCGGGCTCCTACGACGCCCTGAACCCGCTGATGCAGCTCATGACCACCGGCAAGCCCGGGCATGGCGACTGGAACTCGGGCCGCTTCAACAATCCGCGGGTCGCCGAGCTGACCGAAGAGATCAAGACCGAAATGGACGAAGAAAAGCGCAACGCGATGATCCGCGAAGCCTTCCAGATCCATAAGGACGAGGTCGGCCACATTCCGTTGCACCAGCAGGCCCTGGCCTGGGGCCAGCGCACCGACACCGTCAAGGACGTCTGGCAACGGCCCTTCAACGACGTGGACCTGCGCTACGTCGTGATGAAGTAAGTCAGAAGACCGGTTGCGGCCCGAGCGCTTGCGCTCGGGCCGCCCGTTCTTTGTCACTTACAAAAAGCGTCGAAGCGTCATGCTCGCCTTTGTTGTCCAGCGCCTGCTGCAGGCCATCGTCGTCATGCTGGTGGTCGGCTTCGTGTCGTTCTCGCTCTTCCAGTTCGTGGGCGACCCGATCAACAACATGGTCGGCCAGGACGCGACCGAGGAGCAGCGCCAGCTGCTGCGCGAGAAGCTGGGCATCGACAAGCCTTTCCCGCTTCAGTTCGCCAGCTGGATCGGCAACGCCATGCAGGGCGAGTTCGGCCTGTCCTACCGCATGGGCGTGCCGGTGGACGGGATCATCGCCGTGCGCCTGCCGGCCACCCTCGAGCTGGTCTTCGTCTCCGCGTTGTTGGCCCTTCTGGTCGGCGTCCCGATGGGTGTCTACACCGGCCTTCACCGGGATTCCTGGCTGTCCCACGCCCTCCTGACGATTTCGCTGCTGGGCATATCGCTGCCCACCTTCGTGATCGGTCTGCTGCTGATCGTGGTCTTCGGTGTCATCTTTCTCCTGTTGCCGACTTACGGGCGGGGCGGCGTCGTCGAGCTGGGCTTCTGGTCGACCAGCCTGCTCACGGTCGACGGCTGGCGCTCCATCATCATGCCGGCGATCACCCTGGCTTTGTTCCAGCTGGCCCTTATCATGCGGCTGGTCCGCGCCGAGATGCTCGAGGTGCTGCGCACCGATTACATCAAGTTCGCCCGGGCCCGCGGCCTCAGCAACCGGGCCATCCACTACGGCCACGCCTTGAAGAACACGCTGGTTCCCGTGATCACCATCATGGGCCTGCAGATCGGCTCGTTGCTGGCCTTCTCGATCATCACCGAGACGGTCTTTCAGTGGCCCGGGATGGGGCTGCTGATCATCCAGGCGATCCAGTTCGTCGACATTCCCGTCATGTCGAGCTACCTGGTGCTGATCGCGCTGTTCTTCGTCCTGATCAACCTCATCGTCGATCTGCTCTACTTCGCCGTCGACCCGCGACTGCGTGGCGAGCACATCGGCGGCGCGGCGCACTAGGAGGGCAGGGTCGTGGCCGAGCGCGCCCAAAACGTCGAGATCTCCGCCTCCATCGGGGCGCGCCTGCTGGACAGCTTCAAGCGCTTCCTCGACGGCGACATCTACTACAGCTTCAAGCGCTCGCCCGTCACCGTCGCCGCCTTCGTGGTGACCATCGTGTTTTTCCTCGCGGCCCTGCTCGCACCCCTGCTGGCGCCGCACGACACCCAGAACATCGCGAGCATCAATCTGATGGACGCCTACAAGCCGCCGGCCTGGGAGTCCGGCGGCGACCCGCGTTTCTTCCTTGGTACGGACGACCAGGGCCGCGGGGTCTTCTCCGGCATCATGTTCGGTCTGCGCATCTCGCTAGGCGTCGGCTTTGCCTCGATCGTACTCGCCGCCCTGGTGGGCACCTTGCTTGGCCTGCTCAGCGGCTACTTCGGCGGCCGCCTGGACAGCCTGATCATGCGTATCGCGGACGTGCAGCTGACTTTCCCGGCGATCCTCATCGCCCTTCTGATCACCGGCGTCGCACGGTCCTTCCTCGGCCGCAGCCCGTCGGAAGAAGCGACCTTCTGGGTTCTGGTCCTGTCGATCGCCTTTTCCCAGTGGGTCAACTTCGCGCGCACTGTCCGTGGCTCGACCCTGGTCGAGAAGAACAAGGAATACGTCCAGGCGGCCCGGGTCATCGGCATCCACCCGATCAAGATCATGCTGCGCCACGTCCTGCCCAACGTCCTGGGGCCGGTGCTGGTGATCGCGACCCTCAGCCTCGCGATCGCGATCCTGACCGAGGCGACGCTGTCGTTCCTGGGAGTCGG
Organism: Kiloniellales bacterium; assembly: GCA_030067055.1. The sequence continues at coordinate 5,104 of JASJAL010000052.1, forward strand.
TATCCCGGTGACCAATCCCTCGCTCGGCACCCTGATCCGCATCGGCCAGCAGTACCTCTTCTCGGGCGAGCGCTGGATGACCATCTACCCGAGCCTGGCGCTGGTCGTGCTGGTGCTGGCGGTCAACCTTCTGGGCGACTGGCTGCGCGACGCCCTGAACCCGAAGCTGCGGTGAGCGCGATGCGCAAGAACCAGCCGCTGCTGAAGGTCGAGAACCTGCGCATCGAGTTCCCCACGCGGCGCGGCACCCTGGTGGCGGTGGACGACATTTCCTTCCACATCGACGAGGGCGAGGTTTTGGGCGTGGTCGGCGAGTCCGGTGCCGGCAAATCGCTGACCGGCTCCGCCATCATCGGCCTGCTCGAGCCGCCGGGGCGGATCGCTGCCGGCAAGGTCCTGCTCGAAGGCCAGGACATCGCCAATCTGCCCTACGAGCAGATGCGCCGGATCCGCGGCCGCCAGATCGGCATGGTCTTTCAGGATCCCCTGACCAGCCTCAATCCGCTCTACACCGTTGGCCGCCAGCTGATCGAGACCATCCAGACCCACACCGACCTCAGCAAGCAGGCGGCGCGCAAGCGGGCCGTCGAGCTCCTGGCCGAGGTTGGGATTCCCTCGCCGAACGTCAGGGTGGACCAGTATCCACACCAGTTCTCCGGCGGCATGCGGCAAAGGGTGGTGATCGCGCTCGCGCTCTGCGTCAATCCGCGCCTGATCATCGCTGACGAGCCGACCACGGCACTGGACGTTTCGATCCAGGCCCAGATCATCACCCTGCTGAAGCGGCTGTGCCAGGATCACGGCGCCGCGGTCATGCTGATCACACACGACATGGGCGTGATCGCCGAGACCGCCGACCGGGTCGCTGTCATGTACGCCGGCCGCCTGGCCGAAGTCGGGCCGGTCGACGCGGTGATCAAGCAGGCCAAGCATCCCTACACCCACGGTCTGATGGGCTCGATCCCGAAGATGGGCCACGACACCGAGCGCCTGGAGCAGATCGAGGGCTCCATGCCGCGGCTGACCGAGATCCCGACCGGCTGTGCCTTCAACCCGCGCTGTCCAAAGTCCTTCTCGCGCTGTGTCGCGGAGCGGCCCGACCTGATCTTGGTCGAGGGCTCGGAGGTGGCCTGCTGGCTCTTCGACCAGCCGATGGAAAGGACGGGGAGCGATGGCTGAAGCCGCCCAGGCCCTGCCGGCCGGTACCGGCGGTCCGCTCCTGCGGGTCGACGATCTGGCCAAATACTTCGACGTCTCGCCGCCCTTCATCACCCGCGCGCTCCAGGGCGCCGAGCGCTCGATCCTCAAGGCGGTGGACGGCGTCTCCTTCGAGATTCCCAAGGGCAAGACCTTCAGCCTGGTCGGCGAGTCCGGCTGCGGAAAGTCGACCGTTGCGCGCCTGGTGGTGCAGCTCTACCACCCGACTCGCGGCTCCATCGCCTTCGACGGCACGGATATCGGGAGCCTGCGGTCGCGGCGGGCCATGGAGCCGGTGCGCAAGCGCATGCAGATGATCTTCCAGGACCCCTACGCCAGCCTCAACCCGCGCTGGCGGGTGGCCGACATCATCGCCGAACCGATCCGGGCGCACCGCCTGATCGAGGGCGAGCGCGAGACCTTGCGCCGGGTCGGCGAGTTGCTGGAGCAGGTCCGGCTCAGCCCGCGCGACGGCGAGAAGTTCCCGCACGAATTCTCCGGCGGCCAGCGCCAGCGCATCTCCATCGCCCGGGCCCTGGCCAGCAATCCGGAGTTCCTGGTCTGCGACGAGCCGACCTCGGCCCTCGACGTCTCGGTGCAGGCGCAGATCCTGAACCTGATGAAGGACCTGCAGCGCGAACTTGGTTTGACCTACCTCTTCATCAGCCACGACCTGGCCGTGGTCTATCACATCTCGGACTACGTCGGCGTCATGTACCTCGGCCGCCTGGTCGAATGGTCCGATGCCCGCAGCGTGTTCCACAATCCGCAGCATCCCTACACGCGCATGTTGCTCGACGCGATCCCGGACCTGGAGATGACCGGCCGGCGGCGCATCCCGGTGGCGGGCGAGGTGCCGAGCCCGATTCATCCGCCGACCGGTTGCCACTTCCACCCCCGTTGCCCCTTCGCCAACGAGCGCTGCAAGACAGAGTCGCCGGTCCTCGGCCACCACCGCGACCGCGAGGTCGCCTGCCACGCGGTCGAGGAAGACCGCCTGCCCGAGACCGGGGCCGAAGCCCCAGCCCCAGACTGAGACCGCCGCAGCGCAGTGGCGTGGTGTTCCCCGAGGGTAAGGAAGGAAACCGATGGCCGAAGGTAAACTGGCGGCCGAGGGCCGCGTCATCATGATCTCCGGTGCCAACCGCGGGATCGGCCGGGCGGTCGCCGAGAAGCTCTACACCGAGGGCTTCGCCCTCTCCCTCGGCGCGCGCCAGGTCGACAGCCTGGGCCCGCTGGTTCTGGACTGGGATCCCGCGCGAGTGCACTGCCATGACTTCGAGGCCCGGGACCGGGGCAGCGCCGCCGCCTGGGTCGGGGCCACGGCAGAGCGTTTCGGCCAGATCGACGGCGTCGTGGCCAATGCCGGGGTAATCCACGGCTTCGGCGTCGAGGAGGAGAACGAGTCCCTGCTGGACGAGATGTGGGAGGTCAACGTCAAGGGTCCGCTGCGGCTGATCCGCGCCGCCTTTCCACATCTCAAACGCGCCGGCCAGGGGCGTGTGGTCAACATCGTCTCGCTGTCCGGCAAGCGGGTGAAGGGCAGGGACGTCGGCGGCTACGCCATGACCAAGCACGCCGCGGCCGCCTTGACCAACGCCGTGCGCTACGCCGGCTGGGAAGACGGCATCCGCGGCACCTCGATCTGCCCGGGCTACGTCGCCACCGACATGACGGCGGCGGTCAAGTCCTTCGAGCGGGACAAGATGATCCCGGCGGCCAGCGTCGCCGAACTGGTGGCCTTGGCGCTCTCCTTGCCCAACGAGGCCTCGGTCGCCGAGATCCCGGTCAACTGCGTCCTGGAGCCGCTGATCTAGCCGCGCCTCGGCGAGCCAACGAGAGAGGGCGCCAATAGCATGGACGAACGCTTCACCTTCGCGCAGGACCTGGCCCGTCAAGCCGGGGCCTTGGCGCATCAACGCTTTTCCAATCGCGAGGCCCTGACGGTCGAGAGCAAGGGCCTGCAGGACTGGGTCAGCGAAGCCGACCGGGAGGTGGAAACCATGATCCGTGCCCGGATCGCGGCGGCCTTTCCCCAAGACGGCTTCCTGGGAGAGGAAAGCGGTGGCGCCGCGGCGGCCGAGGGAGAGGCCGGTGCCACCTGGGTCGTCGATCCGATCGACGGCACGGCCTGCTTCCTGGCCGGCATTCCGACCTGGTGCGTCTCGATCGCCCTGGTCTCGGGCGGCGAGATCGAGCTGGGCGTCGTCTACGACCCCAATGCCGACGAGCTCTTCGCCGCGCGCCATGGCCAGGGCGCCCTGTTGAATGGCGTGCCCCTGCCGCCGCTGACCGCCAGCCGTCTGGCGGACGGCCTCTTCGGCCTGGGACACTCCACGCGGATCCCAGGGGAGGTCGTGGTCGGTTTCTTGGCGGACCTGCTGCAGGCCGGCGGCATGTACATGCGCAACGGCTCCGGGGCCCTGATGCTCGCCTACGTCGCTGCCGGGCGCCTGGTCGGCTATTTCGAGCCTCACATGTTCGCCTGGGATACCCTGGCGGGCTTCGCCCTGATCCGGGAGGCAGGCGGCTGGACCAACGAATTTCTGACCGGTGACGCGCTGCACGCCGGTAATCCCGTCGCCGCCTGCGCTCCGGGACTGGCCGAGGAACTGGCCGCGCTCCTCGAGGGTCGGATCTAGGCGGAAGCTCATGCTTGGCGAGGCGCCTTCGCGGGTCGGTCGGCGCTTCTCTCCAAGCGGACGGTTTTGTTGCACATTTGTGACGCTTGATGCCAAGCTGGACACAAGGACGGGCAGGGCCGTGGAAGCCATGCCCTGATCGACAAGGCGGCGACAAGCCGCCCCGCAACAACAAAGGGGAGGATCTGCCATGAGACCCAAAGCACGGCTTGCGACCTATCTCGGACTCATCGCGGCAAGCAGCTTTGTTGCTTTTTCAGCGAGTTCCGCCGATCGCTTGACACTCTACTGCAGTCCGCAGATCGAGTGGTGCCAGCTGATGGTCGAGGCCTTTTCCAAGGAAACCGGCATCGACGTGGCCATGACCCGCAAGAGCTCGGGCGAGACCTTCGCCCAAATCAAGGCGGAAGCGCGCAATCCAAAAGGCGATGTCTGGTGGGGCGGCACGGGCGACCCGCACCTGCAGGCGGCCGAGGAAGGCTTGACCGAGTCCTATACCTCGTCGGTCCACGGCGAGCTCCATGACTGGGCCAAGAACCAGGCCAAGGCCGCGGACGGCCGCACGGTCGGCATCTACGCCGGCGCGCTGGGCATCGGCTACAACGAGGACCTGCTGAAGTCCAAGGGCCTGCCGGCGCCCAAGTGCTGGGAGGACCTGACCAAGGCCGACTACAAGGGCGAAATCCAGATCGCCAACCCGAACTCCTCGGGCACGGCCTATACGACCCTGGCGACCATCGTCCAGATCTTCGGGGAGGAGAAGGGCTTCGAGTACCTCAAGGGCCTGCACAAGAACATCAACCAGTATACCAAGTCGGGCTCCGCGCCGATCAAGGCCGCGGCCCGGGGCGAGACCACCATCGGCATCACCTTCATGCACGACATGGTGACCCAGGCGGTTCAGGGCTTCCCGATCAAGATCGTCGCGCCCTGCGAGGGCACCGGCTACGAGATCGGCTCCATGAGCATCATCAAGGGCGGGCGCAATCCCGAGAGCGCGAAGAAGTTCTACGACTTTGCGCTGCGCGCCGACATCCAGGTTCGGGCCGCCGAGGCCAAGGCCTATCAGGTGCCGTCGAACGCCGGCGCCGCGCCGCCGCCGCAAGCGCCCAAGCTGGATGAGCTCAAGCTGATCGACTACGACTTCAAGAAGTACGGCTCCTCGGCCGAGCGCAAGCGCCTGTTGAAGAAATGGGACGACGAGGTGAACTCCTTGCCGAGGTGACCGGGACGGGGCCCGTGCCCCTTCTCGGGAGCGGCGCTTGAACAGGACGGTCCTGCTCTGGCTGGCGGCGGGCTGGGTCGGTTTCGCGATCCTGCCCTGGTACGCGATCGAAGAGGGGTTCTGGGCCTTCGAGTGGGTCCTGGACGGCTATCCCCTGGATAGCTACTCGGCCCCGGCTCTGGTTCAGGTCTTTCTCGGAAAGCCCTGGCTGGCACCTCTGGCGCTCTGCCTCCTGGCGCCGCTGGGGGTGGCCGGCCGGGCCAAGGCCGATCCGCGTTTCGCGTCCGTGCTCCTGGCCGCGGGCGGGGGCGGCCTGGCCTACTTCTTCCTGCAGGCCTTCGCCATCGGCATCGGCGGCTGGGAGTTCGGCCTGCTCGAGGCCGCCTTCGGTCCGCTCGGCACCCGCCAGTTCGGCATGGGCTACGGCGCGCTGCTGGTCTGCGGCGCGCTGCTCTTCCTCTTCACCCAGGGCCTGGCGGCGCGCGGCCTGGTCAAGGGCGACGTCTTCGTCGTGGGCGCCATCGGCCTGATCATCGCCCTGGTCGGGGCCTTCATCTTCTTCCCGGTCCTCAACATCATGACCAGCGCGCTGCAGGACGAGGACGGCGCCTACTCCGCCGCCGTCTTCCTCGGCAAGCTGTTCGACGGCAAGATCTGGAGCCTGCGCTGCCTGGGCGAATCCGTGCAGTGCGGCGTCGCCTGGAACTCGCTGCTGCTGGCCGTGCTCACCGGCCTGAGCACGACCCTGCTCGGCCTCGCCTTCGCCCTGATCGCCGCGCGCACCGGCTTTCGCCTGAAGCGGGCTCTGCGGGTCTTGACGGTGCTGCCGATCATCACGCCGCCCTTCGTCATCGGCCTGGCCCTGATCCTGCTGTTCGGCCGCTCCGGCGCGATCACCCAGTTCATGGACTGGGCCTTCGACATCCCCGCTACGCGCTGGGTCTACGGCCTGCCCGGGGTCTGGTTCGCTCAGACCCTGGCCTTCACGCCGATCGCCTTCCTGGTCCTGATCGGGGTGGTCGAGGGCGTCAGCCCCTCGATGGAGGAGGCGGCCCTGACCCTGCGCGCCGACAACTGGCGGACCTTCTCCACGGTCTCGCTGCCCCTGATGCGCCCGGGCTTGGCCAACGCCTTCCTGCTGGGCTTCATCGAGAGCCTTGCCGACTTCGGCAACCCCCTCGTGCTCGGCGGCAGCTACGGCGTGCTCTCGACCGAGATCTTCTTCGCCATCGTCGGGGCGCAGTACGACCAGGGCCGCGCGGCGGTCCTGGCCATCGTTCTGCTCGCCTTCACCTTGAGCGCCTTCTACGCCCAGCGCCGCTGGCTGGGGCGCAAGTCCTACACGACCATCACCGGCAAGGGCGATTCGGGCCGGCACGCACCGCTGCCCAGGGGCATCGAATGGGCCGCTTTCGGCACGGCCTTGCCTTGGGCCCTGCTGACCCTGGTCATCTACTGCATGATCCTCTTCGGCGGCTTCGTCGAGACCTGGGGCTACGACCACAGCTTCACCCTGCGCCACTACGTCGAGGCCTTCTCGATCACCACCGGCGAGCACGGCCTGGTGTGGAGCGGCGCCGCCTGGAACTCCTTCTTCACCACCATCACCATCGCCACCATCGCCGCGCCGCTGACCGCCGCCATCGGCCTTCTGACCGCCTACCTCCTGGTGCGCCAGCGATTCGCAGGCCGCGATGCCTTCGAATTCGGCACCATGCTGAGCTTCGCCATCCCGGGCACGGTGATCGGCATCAGCTACATCCTGGCCTTCAACGTGCCGCCCTTCGAACTGACCGGAACCGGCGCGATCCTGGTGCTCTGCTTCATCTTCCGTAACATGCCGGTCGGCGTGCGCGCCGGCATCGCCGCCATGAGCCAGCTCGATCGGCACCTGGACGAGGCCTCCCTGACCCTGGGCGCCAACACCTTCACCACCGTGCGCCGGGTCATCCTGCCGCTGCTCCGCCCGGCCATCGTGGCCTCGCTGGTGTTCAGCTTCGTGCGCGCCATGACCGCGATCAGCGCCGTGATCTTCCTGGTCAGCGCCAACTTCGACATGGCGACCTCCTATATCATCGGGCGGGTCGAGAACGGCGACTACGGTCTTGCGATCTCCTATGCCTCGGTCCTGATCCTGGTCATGCTCGCCGCGGTCTCCCTGGTCCAGCTTGTGGTCGGCAAGCGGCGCCTTCGGCGGACGGAGCAGGGTGCGGCGCCGGGCGCGACCGCGCCGCGGGAGGCCATCGCGTGAGCATTCGAAGCAAGGCGGCCAGGGTGGTCTTCGAAGGGGTCACCAAGACCTTCGGCCAGGTGACCGCGGTGGAGGAGATCTCCTTCACCATCGAGGCCGGGACCCTGGTCACCCTGCTTGGCCCAAGCGGCTGCGGCAAGACCACGACCCTGCGCATGATCGCCGGCCTTGAGATGCCCAGCGGCGGGCGCATCCTGATCGGCGAGCAGGACGTAAGCCTCTTGCCGGCGACCGACCGCGACGTCTCCATGGTCTTCCAGTCCTACGCGCTCTTCCCGCACATGACGGTAGCGGAGAACATCGCCTACGGTCTCAGCATGAGCCGCCTGCCCAAGGCCGAGCTCAAGGAGCGCGCCGAGGAGGGGCTGCGGCTGGTCGGCCTGGAGGGCTACGGCAAGCGCCTTCCGAGCGAGCTCTCCGGCGGCCAGCAGCAGCGGGTCGCGGTGGCCCGGGCCCTGGTCCTGGAGCCGGCGGTGCTGCTCTTCGACGAGCCGCTGTCGAATCTTGATGCCAAGCTGCGTCGGCGGGTCCGCCAGGACATCCGCGAGCTGCAGCAAAAGCTCCAGCTGACCGTGGCCTACGTGACCCACGACCAGGAAGAGGCCCTGGCCGTGTCGGACCGGATCATCGTCATGAAGAACGCCCGGATCGCCCAGGAAGGCACGCCCCGCGACCTCTACGAGCAGCCCGCCGACGACTTCGTGGCCGACTTCATCGGCGACGCCAACCTCGTGGCAGGCGAGATCGAGTCCCTGGAGAACGGCCTCGCGCTGGTCCGCATCGGCGGCCTGACACACCGCCTGCCGGCCCGCGGCCTGGTGCCCGGGCCGGTCCGGGTCGCCATCCGGCCGGAGGCGATCCGGCTTTCCGGCGACGGTGGCGGCGAGTCCCTGGCTGGCACCGTGCGCAAGGCCACCTACCTCGGCAGCCACATGGAATACGTGGTGGAGACCCCGCTGGGCGAGGTCTTCGCCGTCGACCACCGGGTCGATGCGCCGATCGGCCCCGGCGCCGAGGTGGCCGTCACGCTGGGCGATCACGGCGTGACCCTGGTCAAGGCTTGAGCCGCCGTGTCCTTCGCAAAGCCTTCGCTCCGGTCCTGCACAGCCTGTGCCAGGACGGCACTTGATCTTTTTTCGACATTGGGCGTCCCGGTCCGCCACGAATAACCTTGCCCCGGCCGCGCCGCGGTGGCACCGCTTCGGCGATGCCGCTCCGTTCTTTTGGGCCGCGGTCTCGAGAGGAGTCGGTACGGCAAGGCGATGTCGAGCGTCGGCGCAACGGAGCGGCCGGGAGTGACGGAGCAGGAAACGCAAGTGGCGGGCTGGCGGGTCTGGCTCGGCTTCTCGGCCATGTGCGTCGGCATGTTCATGGCGATCCTGGACATCCAGATCGTCGCCACCTCCTTGCCGGCGATCCGCGAAGCCCTGGGCATCTCGGCCGACCGGATGAGCTGGATCCAGACTAGCTACCTGATCGCCGAGGTCATCGCGATCCCCATGACCGGCCTGCTGACCCGGGCGCTCTCGCTGCGCGGCCTCTTCCTCGCCGCGCTCAGCCTTTTCACCCTGGCTTCGATCGGCTGCGCTCTCTCGGAGAGCCTGCCGACTCTGATCGCCGCCCGGGTCGTGCAGGGCCTGGCCGGCGGCTGCCTGATCCCCCTGGTCTTCTCGGCGGTCTTCCTGCTGTTTCCCGAGCGCCACCAGCCGACCGCGACCACCATCGCCGGGGTCCTGGCGGTCCTGGCGCCGACCTTGGGCCCGACCGTCGGCGGCTACATCACCGAGACCTACTCCTGGCCCTGGCTGTTCCTGGTCAACGTGGCACCCGGCATCCTCGCCTGCGGAATCGGCTATGCCCTGCTGCCGCGCGCCGCCGGCGAGCGGGGCCTGCTCAAGACCCTGGACTGGGCCTCGCTGGCCGCCCTGGCGGTGGCCCTGGCCTGCCTGGAGATCCTGCTCAAGGAGGCGCCGGAGCGGGGCTGGCTCTCCGGCCTGGCGCTGGCCCTGCTGGCACTCTTCGTTCTGCCGGGCCTGCTCTTCATCGGCCGCTCGCTCCGGCGCGCCCAGCCGCTCGCCAACCTTCGGCTGTTCCACCAGCGCGACTTCGCCGTCGGCTCGGCGGCCAGCTTCGTGCTCGGGATCGGGCTCTTCGGCTCGGTCTACCTGATGCCGGTCTTTCTCGGCCTGGTGCGCGAGCATGGCGCGCTCACCATCGGCCTGATCATGCTGGTCACCGGCTGCGCCCAGCTGCTCACCGCACCGATCACCGTGCGGCTCGAGCGACGCTTCGACGCCCGGTTGCTTTCCGCCTTGGGCTTCGCCTGCTTTGCCGTCGGGCTTGGGCTCAGCGCCTTCCAGACCCGCGAGACCGACTTCGACGAGATGTTCTGGCCCCAGGCGATCCGCGGCGCCGCGATCATGTTCTGCCTGATCCCGCCGACCTGGATCGCTCTCAGCCGCCTCGCCCCGGAGCAAGTCCCCGACGGCAGCGCGCTCTTCAACCTGATGCGCAACCTGGGCGGCGCCATCGGCATCGGCCTGATCGACACCGTGATCTGGAATCGGGCGCCAGTGCACGCCGAGCGCCTGGGCGAGCAGGTCCTGGCCCGCGACGCCGCGGCCGCCGACTTCGTCGGCATCAACCTGGCGCTGGTCCCGGCCGAGCCGACGCCGGACATGCTGGCCGTGGTCGCGCCGCTCTTCGAGAAGGCGGGACTGGTGATGGCGATCAACGAGGCCTGGGGCCTAGTCGCCATCCTGACCCTCTCGGTCCTGCTGGTCCTGCCCCTGGCCCGGACCGCGCCAGGGCCCGGCGCGGCGGTCGAGGCCGGGCCGGCTGATTGACAGCCGGAAGCCGGCCTCTATCATCCGGGCGCCGTCGTTTCCGCCAGCCCGGGCCACAGCCATGGACTTCCAGCTTTCCGAGGAGCAGCGCGCCTTTCAGGACATGGCGCGGGACTTCGCCGCCCAGGAGATGGCGCCCCACGCCGCGGCCTGGGACCAGGACGAGGTCTTCCCGGTCGAGGCCCTGCGCAAGGCCGCGGCGCTCGGCTTCGCCGGCATCTACGTGCGCGACGACGTCGGCGGCTCGGCGCTCAGCCGGCTCGATGCTGCGATCATCTTCGAGGAGCTGGCCGGCGGCTGCACCTCGACCGCGGCCTACATCTCGATCCACAACATGGCCGCCTGGATGATCGACTGCTTCGGCAGCGACGCGCAGCGCCAGGCCTTCCTGCCCCGGCTCATGACCATGGAGCACTTCGCCAGTTACTGCCTGACCGAGCCGGGGGCGGGCTCCGACGCCGGGTCG
>JASJAL010000280.1 GCA_030067055.1 Kiloniellales bacterium
CGGCGTGGAAGAAGCGAGCCATGCGCCACCGGCCCCTGCTACTGAAGCTCCTGTCCGCCGCCATCGTGTTCGGCGCCTGGGAGATCGCGGGCCGCATCCCGGTGAGCTATGCCTTTCCAACCTTTCTGGAATCCATGTCGGCCCTGGTGGCGCTGACCCTGGACGGCACCATCTTCACCGCCTATGCCGAGACCTTGAAGCCGCTCGTCGTCGGCATCGTCATCTCCGCGGTGCTGGGCATCGGCTTGGGCCTGTGGATCGGCCTCAGCGAAAAGTTCGACTGGCTGGTCTCGCCGATCTTCGTGGTCATGCAATCCGCGCCTCTCGCCGCGCTGATTCCGCTTCTGGTCATGGCCTACGGCATCGGCTTGACCTCCAAGGTCTCCGTCGTTTGCATCATGGCCATGCCAGTCATCGTTCTGAACACCAGCGGTGCGGTGCGGAACACCTCCTCGACCCTCAAGGAGATGGGGCGCGCCTTTCTCGCGACCGAGCGTGACATCATCCTGAAGATCATCATCCCGGCCGCCTCGCCGATCATCTTTGCCGGGTTGAGGCTGGGTATCTCCGCCGGGTTCATCGGTGCCATCCTATCGGAGCTCAAGATCACGCCGACCGGTGTCGGCGACATCATCACCTACAGCCGCTCGATCGCGGACTACCCGAGCATGTACGCCGCCATCTTCTCGATCATCCTGCTGGCCGTGCTCTTTTTGAACCTTCTGGAGAAAGCCGAGCACCTTCTGTTCAAGGGAAACGTCAAGGGCTATGTCTCAGACTAGCGTCGCAAGGCTGCATCACGGCGGACGGGACAGCGGGTTTGCCGTCACGGTTCGCGATGTCTCGAAGAACTATGGCGACGTCGAGGCCCTGAAGGACCTGTCGCTGGATTTCCCGCGCGGCCAGCTCACCTCCCTGCTGGGCCCGTCCGGGTGCGGCAAGACGACACTCCTGAAGATCATTGCCGGTCTCCTGCAGCCCAGCTCCGGTGAGGTCGAAGTCAACGGCGAGACCGTGACCGGCCCGGGGCCGGACCGCGCCTTCGTGTTTCAGGACTTCGCGCTGCTGCCCTGGGCCAGCGTCCTCCGCAACGTGGCCTTCGGTCTGGAGCTGCGCGGCGTTGCCAAGTCGGAGCGCGAAAGCATCGCGCAGAAGTACATCCAGAACGTCGGACTGGGCGGCTTCGAGCACAGCTTCCCGCACGAGCTCTCGGGCGGCATGCGTCAGAGGGTCGGACTGGCAAGGGCGCTGTCGGTCGATGCGCAAGTCCTCCTGATGGACGAGCCCTTCTCGGCCGTCGACGAGCAGACCCGGCGCAAGTTCCAGGAGGACCTGCTCGCGCTGGTCCGGCACGAGCGCAAGACCTTCATCTTCGTGACCCATTCGATCGAGGAAGCGGTCTATGTCTCGGACCAGATCGCGATCTTGCTGCCCCGGCCCAGTCGCGTGTCCGAGGTCATCAAGCCGACCGGATTCCGGAACAAGGGCACGGACAACATCCGCCGCGATCCGGAATACCTCGATATCGTGGACCGAATCTGGGCCTCGCTGCGCGGCTATGTGGAGTGAGCCTTGAGATGACGGTCTTCGGCCATCGGCTTCCCGGCATGTCGTCGCTGCTCCTTTGGGGACTGCTCTGGGAGATCGTCGGGCACCTGGAGGTGACCTTCTTCATCCCGCCTCTGTCCGAGGTCGTTCATACCTTGATCACGGTTATCGGCACGCCGGCCTTCCTCAAAGCCATTTCGGAAACGGCCTATGCTTTCGTGATGGGCGTGGTCTCGGCGATCGTGATCGGCATCCCGGTCGGCATCCTGATGGGCAAGAACCGCCTGCTGGACGAGCTACTCCTGCCCTGGGTCAATATCTTCCTGAGCGCCCCGCTGACCGCCCTGGTGCCGGTCCTGATGGTCCTCTTCGGGTTCGGCATGAGGTCGATCATCATCACCACGACGCTCTTCGCCATCTGGATCATCATCCTCAACTCGCGCGCGGGCGTCCTTCAGATCAACCGCTCGCTGGTCGAGATGGCGCGCTCCTTCGGTGCCTCGCCGCTGGCCGCCTTCACCAAGATCTACTTCTGGGCGGCGCTGCCCGAGATCCTGGGCGGCGTGCGGATCGGCATCATTCGCGGCGTGAAGGGCGTGATCATCGGCCAGCTTCTGATCTCGATCGTCGGCTTCGGCGCGCTCTTCGAGCTTTACTCGGCGAACTTCCTGATGGCGCACTTCTGGGCGGTCTTGATCGTTCTCTTCGCCATGGCCTTCACGATGTCCGAGCTCTTCGCCTATCTCGAACGCCGGGTGAGCTACTACGCGGCGAAACGGTGACCACCCCAACGACGGACGGCTGCCGCCCGACCTGCTAGGGACATCGAGCGGTCGGGCGACCGCCGCCGGGCGGTTCGGCGGCGGTGCCCTTCCGAACCGCGTCTAGCGCAGGAACTTGACTTCGACGCGGCGGTTTTTTTGCTCGCGCTGGCCGACTGGCGTCGGTACCGACGGCTCGTCTTGGCCGCGGGCCGTAACCGCAAGGTCGGAGCGGGAGATCCCGCTTTCGACCAGGAAATCGGCGACGGCCTTGGCACGCTTCTTGGAGAGCTCGCTGTTGTACCGGCTGTCGCCGGCGAGATCGGTGTGGCCGGTCGCAACGATCTTGGAGAAGTCGGTGGCCGAAGCGGCGCTAAGAACATCGTTCAGGACCGCCTTGCTCTCCGAGGTCAGCTTGGCCTGATCGAAATCGAAGTAGATCACGAAGGGCCCTGGCAGGTTTGCCGGCGCAGGCTCGGGCTGAGCGATCTCCTTGGGCGGCGGAGAGCCCTCCAGCTTACCGACCGCGACGAAGTACTCGCTCCTGCAGGCCTCGATGTCGGCAGGCTGCAGGTTTTCCTCCTGCTCCTGCATCCAGCAATCGAACATGACTTGCGCCCGCGCCGCCTCGACCGGCTTGGCTCTGGCTGCATCACTGGACAGCGCGCTGATCAAGCGCTGCCGTGCGGTGCTGAGCTCTTCGACCTTTTCCGCAGGAAGGTCACGGGCATCGATCTTCTCCGGCTCGACCCGGTTGCCCGAGGCCGAAACGATCGCTCGATCCGCGAAGCCATCCGAATCCCGGTAATCCCCTTCATTGAACTCGGAGGAGGCCAGGTCGAGATAGCCGTCATAGAGTTGTGTCTGGAACTCCGATCCCTGGGGACTCACCTCTCCAGCCTCTTCGAGCCGGGTTCCGGCACAGGCCCCGAGGATAAGCGCCAGGCAAAGCGCCGTTGCCGCTGATTTCATCGAGATCATCTTTCCTCTCCGTTGAAGTTGGTTAAACACGCTTGGCGATTTCCGCAGCGGCCGAGGTGGCCGGGTCAGGCGGGCTGCAGCTCCGAAGTGCAGCTCGGGCAGCGGCTCGCCTTGATCGGGATGGTGGAAAGGCAGAACGGGCAGTCCTTGGTCGTCGGCTCTGCCGGCGCCGCCTCTTCGGGTTGCTTGAGGCGGTTCATCTGACGGATCACGATGAAGATCGCGAAGGCCACGATGAGGAAGTCGACCACCGTGTTGATGAAGGCGCCGTAGTTGAGCGTCGCAGCGCCGGCTTCCTGGGCTTGAGCCAAGGTCGCGTAGGAACCCTCCGATAGGTTCACGAAGAGGTTCGAGAAGTCGACATCGCCCAGCAGCAGTCCGATGGGCGGCATGATGATGTCCTTGACGAAGGACGCGACGATCTTTCCGAAAGCCGCGCCGATGATGATGCCGACCGCCATGTCGACGACGTTGCCGCGCATAGCGAATTTTTTGAACTCCTTGAACATTTTCCGCTCCCTGGCGCTAAGCGCCGGATTTCTTGGAGCTGTCCGACCCCGCCTTGCGCAGTGAGGACGGCGGGGCGGAGGCAGCTCGGACAGGTTTCCTCGGATGTCGAGATGCACGCCCTGTGCTTGGGCGGGCCGCCCCGCCGCTCTGATCGGGATCGCGAAGATCCAGCCGGGCCGTCCCGACATAACGCCCAAGGTCAGTGCGTGATGACTGGGTTCAGCTTCTTGGCCTTCTCGACCCAGTCGAAGACGCGCTCGACCGATGGAAGGGTGCGCGCGAATCGCCGGTTGCGATTCACTTCCTTCATCTTGATGGCCAGGCTCTCGGCATCGCGCGTCTTCAGCTCCTTGACCGTGTCGACGCCCGAGGCTTCAAGCAGTTCGGAGAACTGCTTCCCGATTCCATGAATCCGCATGAGGTCCGCAATGTTCGCCCACCTGAGGAGGACGGCCTCGCTGACCCCCGTCGCCTCGGAGGTCTCCCTGCGCCCCCTGGGACTGCCACAGGCCTCCAAGAGCTGGTGCGTGGTCTCGATCCCGACCATCTCGAGCCTTTTTCTGAGGACCGGGCCGACACCATCGATATCTTCGATGCGATATTCCATTGCGCTCATCTCCTTCTCGTTTCCAGGGCGGAAGGAAGCGGAAAGCGTCGTCGCCAGTCGGTTCGAAGAGGGCTTCGCCCGACAGTCGGCCGGCCGCCCGACCAACCCGGAGATAGAGGGACGTTCCTCCATTCGATTTCCTGATCGACGATCTGTCATTGTCTCCCCCGTTGGATGCCTCGTGCACCAATCCGCACTACGAAGACGCAGGAGCAATCTCCGTGCCAAAATCGAATGCACGGCCTTCATCCCGAAAGCGCAGCAGGTTCACCGTGTCGGAGGCCTAAAGAAAACCAGCGAGTCCGGGAGCTCACGTCATCGCCTGACGGCCGTCCGCGGCAAGAAGCGGCGGCCTTCAGAGACGGCGAGCGACGACGCTGAAGACTCAGATCGAGTCTCAAGATGAGACTCGATCTGTGCGCCTTCGATCCCCTTGGGTCATCCCGGGATTGGACGGCACCGCAGCCCCTGGAGCCGATCCAATGCGATCCCTTGAAGGATCGCGCGCGGTCAGGAATAACTGGCTTCGTGTTGACGCCGGTGGGCCGTCAACAAGAACAAAAATAGAACAGCCGGCACCTAATTCAATAGCGATAGGTGATTCGGGCCAATAACCATTTACATAGGTCTGGATTTGGTTGTTTGATTATTACGCGAAACGGGGAGGACGCCGAACATGGCCAAAG
>JASJAL010000281.1 GCA_030067055.1 Kiloniellales bacterium
GGGTGACCTGGTGCAGCAGGCCCGGCCGGTCGCGGCCGTTGACCTCGATCACCGTGTAGCGGCGGCTCGCCTTGTTGTCGATCAGGACCCGCGGCTGGACCTTGAAGACCCGCAGGCGGCTGGGGATGGCCGAGCGCTTGGCGGCCAGCTCCTGGGTCACCTTGAGCCGGCCGTCGAGCGCCTTCTCGATCGCCGAGGCCAGGCGAGCGAGTTGGTCCGAGCGGTCGAAGGGGCCGCCCTGGGTGGAGCGGATCCAGAAGGTGTCGAGCGCCTTGCCGTTGGACAGGGTAAAGATGCGTGCGGCGTCGATGCTGGCCCCGGCCACCGCCATGGCGCCGGCGATGCGGCTGAACAGCCCGGGGTGGTCGGCGGTGTAGATCGTGACCTCGGTGACCTCGCGGTAGCGGTCGACCCGCCAGTCGACGCTCAGGGGCCGCCTCTCTGCCTCGGCGCTGCGGACCAGGCGGGCGTGCCGGGCATGGGTCTCGGTGTCGCAGGACAGCCAGTAGGGCGCGTAGCCGCGCCGCAGGTGTGCCGTGACGTCCTTCTTCGGCCAATCCGGCAAGGCGGCCACCAAGGCCTGCTTCGCGGCATCGATCCGAGCCTTGCGCCCGGCCCCGGTGACGCCGCCGGTCAGCAGCTCCTCCGTGCGCCAGTAGAGGTCGCGCAACAGCGCCGCCTTCCAGGCGTTCCAGGTGCCCGGACCGACCGCGCGGATGTCGGCCACGGTCAGCACCAGCAGCAGGCGCAGCCGCTCGACCGACTGGACCAGCTGCGCGAAGTCCTCGATGGTCTTGGGGTCGTCGAGGTCGCGCTTGAAGGCGACGTTGCTCATCGAGAGATGATAGCGGACCAGCCAGGCGACGGTCTCGGTCTCCTCCTCGCTGAGGCCCAGGCGTGGGCAGAGCGTCTCTGCGACCTTGGCGCCGAGCACGGAATGATCGCCGTCCCGGCCCTTGGCGATGTCGTGCAGCAGCACCGCGACGTAGAGGGCGCGGCGCGACAGTGCCTTGTGCACCACCTCGCTGGCGATCGGCGCCTCCTGCTTCAGGCGGCCGTTCTCGATGGCGTGCAGGATGCCGATCGCCATGATGGTGTGCTCGTCCACCGTGAAGTGGTGGTACATGTTGTACTGCATCTGCGCCACGACCCGGCCGAAGTCGGGCACGAAGCGGCCGAAGACGCCGGCCTCGTTGAGCCGCCGCAGGGCGGTCTCGGGGTCCTTCTCCGAGGTCAGCATTTGCAGGAAGGTCCGGTTCGCCTGCGGGTCGTCGCGCAGCGCGCGGTCGATCAGCTTGAGGTTCTGGGTCACCCAGCGCAACGCCTTGGGATGAACGTCCAGGTCGTGGGCCTGGGCGACCTGGAACAGCCGCAGCAGCTTGATCGGCTCGGCCTTTAGATCCTCGGGGCCCCTCACCGTGATGCGGTCGCCTTCGACCGGGAAGCCGCCGACCCGCCGGCGCCGGCCGAGCAGGCGCTGGCCCTTGATCCGGAAGCGGGCGCCGCGGCCGTGCTCCATTTCGAGCGCGGCACAGAAGATCCGGGTCAGCGAGCCGACGTCCTTGGCGACCAGGAAGTAGCGCTTCATGAAGCGCTCGACGTCGCTGAGCCCGGCGTGATCGCTGAATCCCATCAGGGGCGCAATGGCCTTCTGCAGGTCGAAGGTCAGGCGCTCTTCGGCTCGGCCGGCCAGGTAGTGCAGGTGGCAGCGCAGGGTCCAAAGGAAGTTCTGCGCTTTGATGAAGCGCTGCGCCTCGGCGCGGGTGAAGAAACCGCGCTCGACCAGGCGCCCGATGCCGTCGACGTGGTAGAGGTTCTTGGCAATCCAGAACAGCGTGTGCAGGTCGCGCAGGCCACCCTTGCCCTCCTTGATGTTGGGCTCCAAGGCATAGCGCGAGCCGCCCAGGCGCTTGTGCCGGGCATCGCGCTCGGCCAGCTTGGATTCGATGAATCGGACCGGCGCGCGGCCCTCGACCTCGCGGCGGTAGCGCTGGCGCAGCTCCTCGTACAGCCCCTGTTCGCCCCATAGCCAGCGGGCCTCCAGCAGGCTGGTACGGATCACCATGTCGGACTTGGCGAGGCGAATGCACTCGTCCACCGAGCGCACCGCCTGGCCGACCTTGAGCCCCAGGTCCCAGAGGAAGTACAGGAGCTCCTCGACCACCTGCTCGCTGCGCGGGGTCATCTTGTACGGCAGCAGGAACAGGAGGTCGATGTCCGAATGGGGCGCCAGCTCGCCGCGCCCGTAGCCGCCCAGGGCGACAAGGGCCAGACGTTCGCCCGCGGAGGGATTGGCCAGCGGATAGACCTTCTCGGTGACGTAGTCGTAGAGCACCCGGATTAGCTGGTCGGCAAGATAGCAGTTGGCCTTCACGGTCGCGCTGCCGCCGACGCCGGATTCGAAGCGCCGCCGCACTTCGGCGCGGCCGTCGTCGAGGGCGGCCTTGGCCGCAGCCAGCACCTGCGAGCGCTTGTCGCCCCCGGTAAGGTCAGCGCCGTATATCGCCTCCAACCGCGCCACTAGCGCGCGGCGATCGATGATCGCACGCGGCTTTTCGACGCTGCCGTCGATCGACTGTTCGAGCAGACCCGAATCCATAACGCTTATTTGATCTCCAGCGCCCTTGGGGCAAGGGGTCGCCTGGCAGTATGTCACGAATGGCCGGCCTCGTCCCCCCGGCGCCGGCCGGACACGGCTCACTCGCAGCCGGGCGCCCCAATGCCACTTATTTGTTCCTTCTAACCGCACATCCGAGACGTCACTGTGAGCGCGCAAACGGGATTTGTTGCCCTTTCCGGCCGACGTCTCATGCCGGACTTGTAAGCGGCGGGCATAAAGGAGGATCTGAGCGCATGGCGTTCTGCAGCCTTCGCTGCCTCGTGGTTATCGCCGCCCTGCTCGGGGCTACGGCCTGCGGGTCGAGCCGGAAGCCCCCGCCGCCGCCGACCATGGTCCTGGCGGGCCTGGTCGGCGAGCCTCCGTCCGCAGTTGAGGTTGAGGTCGAGAACCTGCCGCCCACGCAGCGGATCGAACGGGTCTTCATGGTCGATCGCAGCGGTGGCGAAGTCGAGGCCACGGACTTCGATCTCAGCGCCTCGGAGAGCAGCCGCCGACCGGGCGTCCTACCGCAGGTCAGCGTCGGGATCGGCAGTAGTGTCCGATCATCGGTCGGCATCGGTGTGCCGTTGGGAGGCGGCGAGGAACCCGAAGCGCGGCGCAGCGTCAGTACGCAGATTCCCCTGCCGGATCCGGAGGCCTACCTCGCCGCCCCGGAAGCCTGGACCGTTGTGATCAAGAGCCGAGACCGCCGCGGCTTGCCGGTGACCTATCGGGTGCCGGCCCCTCGGCGCCCGGGGACCACGTACGAAACCCCGGCCACCCGGGCAAGCCAGACACCTAAGCCCTGAGGTCCTGAAGCGGGCAAAGCGCCAGCCTTGACACGGAATTCGGTCTCATTGGCCGGGGCTCGATGTTCCTGTATCATAGCGTGTCGCAGCGATCGCGTGATCCTGAGGACAAGCACCCGACCCCGCCGAACACGACCGGCGGACGAGTGGGCCAGGGGAGCTCTCTAAACAGTGCTGCGCAGCCTTTTGCGTCTCATCCTGATCGCCGCCTTGATCGCGCCGGGGGCCTGCGCGTCACAGCGGAAGTCCAAGCCGAACACGACGACGGTTCTGGCAAGTTTGGTCGGCGAGCCGCCGACCGCCGTCGAGGTCCAGGTCGAAAACTTACCGCCGAGCCAGCACATCGAGCGGGTCTTCCTGATCGACCGCCAGGGACACCGACTGGCGGCCAGCGAGGTCGAGTGGAACACCGAATCGAGCGCGCCCCAGCGCCCGGCCAAACTGCCGCTGACCTTCGGGGTCGGCTTCGCTTCTTCTCTCATCATCGGCCTGCCGCGCAACTCGCAACCGGCGGCGCCGGAGGCGCCGGGCAGCCTAACTGCGCATATTCCTCTGTTCGACGGGGAGGCCTATCTGGACGACCCGGCAGCCTGGACCGTGGTCGTCGAGGGCTGGAAACGCAACGGGGCGCCGCTGAGCTACCGGGTTCCCGCGCCCCGCCCGCCGAAGTCTCGACAGGACGCACCACCGCTGCCGGCGCGCAAACCCTGACGCCGGCTCAGCCCTGAGGCAAGGCTTCGGCCATGGCGGCATAGCCGCCGGTCGAGAGCCGCTTTGCCGCGGCCTCGAAGTAGTCGGCATCGGCCTCGATGCCCAGGCCGTTCACCAGACGGTTCATCAGGTTGTAGAGGGCACAGATCGAAACCGCGTCGAAGAGCGCCTCCTCCGGCCAGCCAGCGGCAAGCACCGCCTCAGCGTCCGCCTCGGTCGCGCCGGCGGCGTCTTGGGTCAGCTTCTCGACGTAGATCAGCACGGGCCGCAACTCGGCGCTTTCCCGGGCCCCGGCTGGGTCGTCGAGCACCGCCGCGACCCGCGCCGGCGCCTCGCCCAGGGCCCGCGCCGTTGCCGCGTGCACGCCTTCGCAGTAGCCGCAAGAGTTGCGCCGCGACACCACCGCCGCGATCAGCTCCCGCTCGCCTTCGGTGAAGGGCGAGGGCCCGCGCATCAGCGCCTCGTGGTGGAGCAGCAAGGGCCGCGAGCTCGCCGGGAAGCGCTTGAAGACGTCGAGCAAGGTGGCGTTCTGGGGCAAGGAGGGCAAGTTGGGCATGATCGGTCCTCGGATGCGCGGCGAAGAGTCAGTCCCGCTGTATCGCCTTCAGCTCGTAAAGCAGCTCCAGGGCCTGGCGCGGGGTCAGTTCGTCGGGCCGGATTTCCGTGAGCCGGGCCTCGACCTCGGAAGCTACCGCGACCGTGGGCGCCGGTGCCGCGGCAGCGGCGGAGAATAAGGGCAGGTCATCCGCCAGTCGGGCCAGGCTGCCGGCCTGCTCGCCTTGCTCCAGTTGAGCCAGAACCTCCTCGGCGCGGGCCACGGCGGCGGCCGGTAGGCCGGCCAGCTTGGCGACGTGGATGCCGTAGGAGCGGTCGGCGGCACCGGCCGCGACCTCGTGCAGGAAGACCACCTCGCCCTGCCATTCCTTGACCCGCATGGCGTGGCAGGACAGCGCCGGCAGCTTCGAGGTCA